>JAQVDG010000007.1 GCA_028698395.1 Weeksellaceae bacterium | reverse complement strand
CACAAGGTTTGAATGCACCAATTGTAGGCGATGATTTGTATGGTTCTTCCGATTCCCGTCTTTTTTTACATGCAGCTTTTCTTGAATTCCGTCATCCTAAAACGAGAGAAATTATACAGTTTGAAGTCCAAGAAGATTTTTAGGTAAGTACTAATTGTTTTGCTATATTTTTGATTTTAACTCTTTAATTTCTTCTTCATTTAAAAAGGCTTCTTCATCATTAATGATTTTAGTAATTAAATTTTCGAGTATTCTTATACAATAAAAATACATAAAATTATCTCCGGTTCTAAAAGTTCCGCTTTTGCTGTTATTTGAAAGGATATATCGAATTCCATCAGTCGCATAATTGGTGGTTTCTGAATACTGTGTTTTTGATAAAATTTGTTCTATTGATTTTGAAAGTAGCTCTATATCTTCAGATTTCATCAAAGATATATAGGTGTTAGAGTCTAAAATTTCAAAATTTTTTGAGTACCAAATATTTTCATCTGCCTTTGTAATAATACCGTAATATTTATTGTCAGACTTCACTATTCTCAATATATACTCAGGCTGGAATGAAGGTAAAACGACAAGTTGAAAAACTGTATTTTCATAGTTGTTTTTTAAAAGTTTTTTTCTAATTTTTGAATAGTAATTATATTGATATTCAGGCATATCTAAAATACTCATGTTGGGATTAAGGTTTTGCCCAAATGAATTTGAAAAATAGAGCAACATCAAAGTGCTTAAAAGTAAATATCGACGCATAAATTAGATACAATTTTTGTTTATTTATTAAATCAATGGAATCGTTAAAACTAATTCTTTTAAAAACTATATTACGTAATAGCGAGAAGCTTTGTCACTCTATCGACAAGTTTAACCTTAATCCTAATCCCAACTCAATCAGCTTGTAAAGTGTGGAAAGTTGAATGTCCGTATGTCCGTTTTCGATGCGAGATATGTAACTTTTTTTAGCTCCGATTCTTTTTGCGAGTTCTTCTTGTGTCATATTTGCTTGCTTTCGTTCTTCACGGATAATTTCCCCAATAGCAAATGCTTTCGCTTTAATTTCAAACTCTGTTCGTTTGTCGCTACCGATTTTGCCGTATCTTTCATCAAGATGTTGGTTAAATGTTTTTATGTTCTTTTTAGTTTCCATTGCTCTTTAATTTTCGTTCAAAATATTCATTCATAATTCTTTCTGCTTTTTCGATTTCTTTCTTGGGTGTTTTTTGAGTTTTCTTCTGAAAACCATTGAATAAAATAATCAATTTATCATCGTCTAAACAGCAGAATATTCTGTAAATATTGCTTTTGTATTCAATTCTGATTTCGTATAAATCTTTTGTATTTATAATTTTCTTCAAATACTTTGCTGGAATTATGTCCAAAATGGAAATAAAGTAGAGAATCTCATCAACCTTGTTTTTTGTTTTATCATCAAGTGTTTTGAAGAAATTTTCAAAGTAATCACCGAAAAATATGATTTCTCTTTTTATTTCCATGATACAAAGTTAACTAGTAATGTAACTTTATGCAAATATTTTTTTGAAGTTTTGAAATAAAGAAATGTTGTGGGTTGTCTTTATACGTTTTCAAAGAACTGAATGGCGAAATTGCAAAAATCAATAATTATATCTTTATCAAGGTCAAATTCTTTTCTTTTGTCTAAGTAATTATGTGAAGTTGGTGTAATTTCCTTGCCTTCTTTTAATTCTTCCACGGTAATACACTTAATATGTTTTTTAGAAACTAGAATAATGTAAGCATTTTCGTATGGATAATTCTTGGGTAAATCTTTTAATTTAAATTCTCCGCTTGCACGAAATTTAACTTCCACAAAGTAAACATCTTTTGTTTTTGGATTTTGCATAACAAAATCAGGCATTCGACGAATTTCTTGTGCAACATCAGAACGAACACCTTTGAGCAATTCCATGATTCCGGGAATTGTATTTTCCATGCCATAACGAAAAACATTATAGCCAAGGCTTAGAAATAATTCTTGAATCAACGTTTCTGCAATACGTCCTTTTATCATTCCGTATCGATAACTTTTTTCCTTATCAGTGAGTCCAACTGATTCGTTGTCAAAGTTAGTATCAGAGCTTTCTATCGGAATTTTTTTGTCGAAAGTTTTTGAATTCTTTTTGGAGAAACATTTGGAACAAAGTCCACCGTTGTACTTAGTATATTCTCCACATTCGATACAATTTGCCATATTTTATCTGTTTGTATTTGGATATAAGAAGATTACAATTAATTATATTTACTTCCTAGGTTTACTTCCTTGTTCAGGTTTTTTCACTCCGGATGGATTTGGTTTTACTCCGGGGGCATTATTGACTGACTCACTTCCTTTTAATAGTTCTTCTTTTTTCAAACGCTCCAATTCTTTTTCTTTCAATTCCATATCTTCCGGAATATCTTTTCCTTTGGATTCATCGCCTGATTTTAATTTTTCATCGCCTTTGCTTTGGGTTTCTGTAGTTCTTTTTCCGTACAATAAGTCCAAAATTTCTTGTGCTTTCCGGGCTTCTTCCGTATTTTGATAAGCAACCGTAATCAATTGTAAAGCTTCCATGAAATTTTCTTTTCCTTCTGTTTTTCCAATGATGAGTGCATTTAATAAGGAAAATTTGGCCATAATCAATTCAGAAGAATAATTTTCTACTGCAAAATGAATATTAGCTCGGGCTTGGTCAAAATTTTCTTCTTTGTACAAATCATAGGTTTCTTCGTATAGAGCCAAAGCTTCTTGTGTAGTTGGAGTTATATAATTTACATCAGGATTCAGAATGTATTTGGCATAAATTGAATTTGGATAATGAGTTAAGATATAATTTTTATATTCTTCTGTTTTTTCCGGATTTTCTGCTTTTAAATTGATTCGATACAATTGATAATAAGCTTGGACTTTGGTTATTTCATCTTTTGGTGGTGTAGAAATTAAATGTTCTAAGGTGTTAGTTGCCAATTTGGAATTTTGGAATAAATCATAATAACCAATTCCTAAAGAAAGTTCTGTGGTATCGCGTTCGATTTTTAGACGATTTAATTCTGATGCTGAAGTTGGAATTTGTTCGATATAAAACTCCAATTCATAGCGTCTTGGATTTTGGGTATCGGTTTGCCCCAACATTTCGGCTTCTTTTTCTTCTAATGACATTCCGGTATTGGACGAAGTTCGCCAATTATCCACCAAACGAACTTTTCCCCAAACTTTTTGAAATTCATTTTTACCATTAGCTTTTGCGGATGTATTGTAAAAATAGAAATTTCCACCTTTTCCTTCTCCAAAAGAAGAATCAAATCCTCCACCTTTTGTATCCATTTGGAATAAGGTTGCCTCTTCTTCCATTTTTTGTTTTTTCTTGGCATCTTCTATTTTTAATTTTGAGATGTAATTATTGAAGAAATTTTCTTGTTCCGGTAAATCCATTTGGGCTAACATTAAAATACTGTCATTTCTTTTAACTAAATAATGTTTTTCCATTAGTTTTTTCAGTGAAGTATTTCGGCGGGTAATCCGGTCAATGTCTTTGGAATATGGTGCAACTGCTAAAGCACTGTCGTAATAAGCAGAAGCAAACACGTAATTTCCTTCGTCAAATTCCAAATCTGCATAACGTTCATAAGCACGCCCTCTGACATAAGGGTCTGAAGGTGCTCCGATGAAACTTTCTTTTAAATAATGGCGGGCTTCATTTAATTTTCCGTCTTTAATTGCTATATCACCAATGGCATAATAAAGTTCATTTTTTCGGGAAACATAATTTCCTTTTTTGGCAACATCTAATAAATGACTTTTATAGGAAGCATAACTGTTTTTTTCCGGATTGAAGTTTGCAGCAATTCCTAATTGTGATTTGACTTCCATTTCAAATCCGGGTTTTAAACTATATACTTTGGCATAAGCAGCTCCGGCTTCATTCTGCATTCCCATCAACGAATACAATTGAGCTTCAATAAAATAATATCGTGCTTTTCTCTTTTTATTTTTGGTGATTTTAATCGTATTATCTAAAACTTTTATTGCTTCTTCATAATTTCCTTGTCGAATTAATAATTGTGCATAATTTTTAGAGATATTTTCTTTAAAAGCCTTTTTGTAACCATCATCTTTGTACAACATAACCAAAACATGTTCACCATCGTACACGTTTCCTACTTGTAAATTTGCCAAAGCAATATAAAGTTGGGCTTCCGGTGTGTATTTTTTATGATAAGGCAGTTTTTTAGATAAGTAATTCAGAGCTTCCAAAGATTCAAAACTCATTCCTTTGTTGTAGCGGGCTTTTCCTAAAACCAAGTAAGCATGAGTCATGGCTTTATTCCGCTCTACACCGTTAATCAGCATAGAATGTTTTTCAATGGCTTTCAAGGCTTTTTGTTCAACCAAATCAAAGCCTTCCAACGATGTGTTTGAATTACCTCGACCCGGTGCGATTGTAGAACCCATACGGTTGATGTATTCTTCTGAAAACTCAAAACCTTTTACTTCCGGACGAGGATCAACCGGTAAGATTTCGGAATAATTATCCCGGTATTCAAATTCTAAATTAGTTAATTTTTTGTCCATTTCTTTCTCGGCATTGAACAAGATATTAAACCAAGAAGTTGCTCTGTGGAAAGTCCTGTTTTTAAAGGAATCACGTTTGGTTGAACATCCAGCCAACATCGCCAAACACAAGAAAACAATTATTTTATTTTTCATATACATCACAAGTACGGCAAAACTACAATAAAAACGCTTTATTCAAAAAAATCTTGTATGATTCTAACAAACAATTCAGATATTTGCACTCATTTTCTATGGCAAAGAAAGAAAAAAACATATTCCGGAAATTGTTTCAGAAACACACATTGATTATTCTCAATGAGGAATCGCACGAGGAACAGTTTGCTTTTCGTTTGAATCGTATGAATGTTTTAGTCATTGTTGCGTTGATGTCGTTTTTTATTATCGGTTGTACAACACTTACTTTACTTTATACTCCTTTGCGCGACTATTTTGTTCCTTCTCAAAAACAATTGGAAGTCAGCGATCGTCAAGAAATTATAAAATTAATGGATCAGTTGGAAGAAATGGAAAATCGTGTGAAAGCGAATGATATTTATATTAATAATATCAAAGCAATTTTGGCAGGTGATATTCCTATTCCGGAATTTACTATTGAAAATGAGCAGATTACTACTTCGATTGATTTGAGTAAAATGGAATTAGCTCCGAGCAAGGAAGATTTGAAGTTGAGAGAGGAGGTTGAAAAAGAAGAAATGTTCAACATTCAAACTAATCAAATAGGACAAGAAAGTGGAAATTTACTTTTTACACCACTCAAAGGAATGATTACCGCTACTTATGATCTTCAGGAAAATCATTTAGCGATTGATATTGCGGCACAACAAGGAGAAGCAATAAAATCAGTAGCCGGTGGAACAGTTGTTTTTACCGATTGGACTCCCGACACGGGGTATGTTATTGTAATACAGCACTCCATGGGAATGTTGAGTGTTTATAAACATGCTTTGACGGTTTATAAAAAAGTAGGAGAAATCATAAAAAAAGGAGAGGTAATTGCCGCAGTCGGAAATACGGGCGAACTAACTACCGGACCTCATTTACATTTTGAATTATGGATTGATGGAAACCCGGTAGATCCACAACAATACATAGTGTTTTAAATAATGAAAATTAAATCTGAACTGGCTAAAATTTTTGCAAAAATTAATACAAAACGCAAACAAAGTTGGATTTTAAATCCTATTGCTGCTCAAGAAAAAGTATTTAAAACATTAATTTCAAAAGCCGAAAACACCCGGTTTGGAAAAGACCATAATTTTAAAAATATTCAGTCTTATGAAGATTTCAAACAACAAGTTCCAATTCGAGATTATGAGGATTTGAAATCTTATATAGAACTTATTCAAAATGGAGAATCCGATGTTTTATGGAAAGGAAGACCGATTTATTTCGCTAAAACTTCGGGCACTACTTCGGGTACTAAATTTATTCCCATAACTAAAGAATCCATGCCGCATCATATTCAATCGGCTCGAGATGCTTTGCTTGATTATATTGCTGCTACAAAACAATCTGATTTTGTGTCGGGGAAAATGATTTTTTTACAAGGAAATCCTGAATTAGAGGAAACAAATGGTATTAAAACCGGACGACTTTCCGGAATTGTTGCACATTATGTACCAAAATATTTGCAAAAAAACCGAATGCCCAATTGGGAAACCAATTGCATTGAAGATTGGGAAACCAAAATCGACAAAATCGTAGATGAAACTTTGAATGAAAATATGACATTAATTGGTGGAATTCCGCCTTGGTTAATCATGTATTTTGAACGATTACTGAAGAAATCAGGTAAAAAAAACATAAAAGAAATTTTTCCGAATTTTAAATTAATGGTAACCGGAGGCGTGAATTACAATCCTTATCGCCAAAAAATGATTGAATTAATTGGTGAAAACTTGGATGTTATTCAAACTTATCCGGCTTCGGAAGGCTTTTTTGCTTACCAAAATTCTATTGATTCCGATGATTTATTACTGTTGGTTCAAAATGGAATTTTTTATGAATTTATTCCTGTTGAAGAGTTTTTTGATGAAAATCCAACCCGAATTTCATTAAAAGATGTGGAATTAAATAGAGATTATGTTCTTATTCTCAATACAAATGCCGGACTTTGGGGGTACAATATTGGTGATACGATTCGTTTTACAAATTTAAAACCGTATAAAATTATCGTTAGCGGACGAATCAAACATTTTACTTCTGCATTTGGAGAACACGTAATTGCACACGAAGTGGAACAAGCAATGCGAAATACTTTGGAAAAGTTCCCGTCCGAACTTTTGGAATTTACCGTTGCACCGCAAGTTCATCCGGAAAACGGTCTTCCTTATCACGAATGGTTTATTGAATTCGGTAAACAACCAGATGATTTGGAAAATTTTGCCGAAGAATTAGACCGACAAATGCGGAAAATGAATTCGTATTATGATGATTTAATCAGCGGAAAAACCTTGCAAAGACTTAAAATTTCACAAATCCGACCTAATGGATTCAATGAACTCATGAAATCGCAAGGAAAATTAGGTGGACAAAATAAAATAGCCCGTTTATCCAACGACCGAAAAATTGCCGAACAACTTTATGACTTAAAATTGATTTTGAATTAAAAATATTTAAGCTTTCCTTCTTATCTTCAATTGTTTTTTTCTGTACATTTGCTCTTTTATTGTAAATAATTTATTCATTTAATAATCAATTTGAATTGAAAAACTTTTTATTAAAAGAATTAACTCCGTTTGAAGGAATTATTCACAAAGTCCGTTGTTCATTAAGGGTTTGAAAATAACATCCTTTCGTTAGTTGTTATTTTTTTATTCTTTTAACCTATTTTTTTAGTATAATGAACACCCGATATTTAGATTTAATAGAACAATCCTTTTATTTTCCACAAGAAGAATTTACTTTGGTAGATGGCAATTTACAATTTCATAACATTGATTTAATGAAATTGATAGAAGAACACGGAACTCCGTTGAAATTCACGTATTTACCTAAAATTTCACAAAATATTCAAAAAGCCAAAGGCTGGTTTGAGACCGCAAGAAAAAAATTAGGCTACAAAGGAAAATATAGCTATTGTTATTGTACCAAAAGTTCTCATTTTCACCATGTTTTGGAAGAAGCTTTAAAAAATGATATTCATATCGAAACTTCATCGGCTTACGATATTAATATTGTAGAAAGTTTAATGCAAGAAGGACTTCTGACCAAGGATAATTATGTGATTTGCAATGGCTTCAAACGAGGTCAATACATAGAAAACATTGCCCGTTTAATCAATAACGGACACAAAAAAGTAATGCCGATTTTGGATAATTACGAAGAATTACCCTTGCTTTTGGAAGCTACTAACGAAAAATTTGAAATCGGAATCCGAATTGCATCCGAAGAAGAACCGAAATTTGAGTTTTATACTTCCCGAGTAGGAATTGGCTACAAAGACATTGTTCCGTTTTATAATAATTATATTAAAGATGAGAAAAATGCAAAGTTGAAAATGCTTCATTTCTTCATCAACACCGGAATTAAAGATAATTCTTATTATTGGAACGAATTGACCAAATGTTTGCAAGTTTATGTAAAACTAAGGGAAGTTTGTCCAACTTTGGATAGTTTGAATATTGGAGGCGGTTTTCCGGTGAAAAACTCACCGGGATTTGAATTTGATTACGCTTATATGGTGGAAGAAATTTTGAATCAAATTAAAATCATTTGTGACGATTGGGAAGTTCCGGTGCCGCATATTTTTACTGAGTTCGGTTCTTTTACCGTAGGAGAAAGTGGTGCAGTTATTTACAAAGTTTTACAACAAAAGAAACAAAATGACCGGGAATCTTGGAACATGATTGATTCTTCTTTTATGACAACTTTACCTGATGCTTGGGCAATCAATAAACGATTTGTCTTATTTCCCATCAATCGTTGGCACGACCGTTACGAACGAGTTTTGTTGGGAGGATTAACTTGTGATTCCGATGATTATTACAATTCAGAACAGCATGTCAATGCTATTTATCTTCCAAAATTCAATGCCAATAAACCTCTTTATGTCGGATTTTTTAACACAGGAGCTTATCAGGACAATATCGGCGGATTTGGCGGGATTCATCACTGTTTGATGCCACAACCTAAATATTTGCTCATTGATGAAAATCACGAGGTAGAAGTGTTTTCTGAGCAACAATCTCACGAAGAAGTTTTGGATATTTTGGGCTACAATCAGTTTCATAAAAGCAAGAAATCAAAGAAAAATAGTAAATAAAAACAATTAACAATGAAAGGACCAATCAGTCAATTTATAGAACACAATTACAGACACTTCAATGCTGCAGCATTAATGGATGCAGCTAAAGGCTATGAAACACATCTTTTAAAAGGTGGAAAAATGTTGATTTCAATGGCGGGTGCGATGAGTACTGCTGAATTAGGTATCTCATTGGCGGAGATGATTCGCCAAGGAAAAGTCGATATTATTTCCTGTACCGGAGCTAACTTGGAAGAAGATGTGATGAATTTGGTGGCTCATTCACATTACAAACGCGTTCCTCATTATCGTGATTTAACTCCTGAACAAGAAAAAGAATTGTTAGACGGACATTACAATCGTGTAACCGACACTTGTATTCCTGAAGAAGAAGCATTCCGTCGTTTGCAAAAACATTTGGAAGATGTTTGGCATGCAGCTGAAGAAAAAGGAGAAAGATATTTTCCACACGAATATTTATACCAGGTCATCAATTCCGGTGTTTTGGAACAATATTATGAAATTGACCCTAAGAATTCTTGGATGATTGCAGCAGCAGAAAGAAATCTGCCGATTGTAGTGCCGGGATGGGAAGACTCAACTTGTGGAAACATTTTCACTTCCAATGTTATCAAAGGAAATTTGAAAGCTTCAACTGTCAAAACAGGAATTGAATATATGATTTATTTAACTGAGTGGTACAGAGCTAATTCAGGTGGAAAAGGTGTTGGGTTTTTTCAAATTGGAGGTGGAATCTCCGGTGATTTCCCGATTTGTGTCGTTCCGATGATGTATCAGGATTTGGAATGGGAAGACGTTCCTTTTTGGTCTTATTTCTGTCAAATTTCAGATTCTACCACTTCTTATGGTTCTTATTCGGGTGCAGTTCCAAACGAAAAAATCACTTGGGGTAAATTAGATGTTGATACACCAAAGTTTATCGTGGAATCAGATGCAACCATAGTTGTACCTTTGATTTTCGCTTGGATTTTAGGTCAATAAATTATGAAAATACTTAAAAACGCTCTTCGGAGCGTTTTTTTATGAAATAAAGTTACAGGTTTATATAATTTGTTGAAAACTCGGGTTAAATAGCTTCGCAATTCCACTTTAAAATTCGTATTTTAGCACGTTTTTAATTGAATTTGTAATTAAAAATCACAAACATAAAGAGAATGTAAAACACTGAATTGCAACTGAAAAATGTTTTCATCGGAAACAATTCAAAATGTAAAATAAAAAACAGATTAAATGAATAGTGAAGGAGAAAGATTAATCCCGATTAATATTGAGGATGAAATGAAATCAGCTTACATTGATTATTCAATGTCGGTTATTGTATCAAGAGCCTTACCGGATGTTCGGGATGGATTAAAACCGGTACACAGACGTGTTTTGTTCGGAATGTACGAATTAGGTGTATTATCCAACAGAGCACATAAAAAATCTGCCCGTATCGTGGGAGAGGTCTTAGGAAAATACCATCCACACGGGGATTCTTCCGTTTACGAAACTATGGTGCGTATGGCTCAGCCTTGGTCACTTCGTTATTTGATGGTGGACGGTCAGGGTAACTTTGGATCAGTAGATGGTGATCCGCCTGCTGCCATGCGATATACCGAAGCTCGGTTACAAAAAATCTCCGAAGAAATGTTGTCGGATATCGATAAAGAAACAGTAGATTTCCAATTGAACTTCGACGACAGTTTGCAAGAACCTAAAGTTTTACCTACCCGAATCCCGAATTTATTAGTAAACGGAGCTGCCGGAATCGCAGTGGGAATGGCAACCAATATGGCACCGCATAATCTTTCAGAAGTGATAGATGGAACTATTGCTTATGTTGATAATCAAGACGTTACAATTGAAGAATTAATGCAATATATTAAAGCACCTGATTTCCCTACCGGAGGTACTATTTACGGGTACAGCGGAGTAAAAGATGCTTTTGAAACCGGAAGAGGGCGTATTGTTATGCGTGCTAAAACTAATTTTGAAAATGTAAACGGACGGGATTGTATCATTGTTTCTGAAATTCCATATCAAGTCAATAAATCCGATATGATTTCCAAAACAGCCGACTTAGTAAAAGAAGGAAAACTGGATGGAATTTCAGAAATACGCGATGAGTCTGACCGAAACGGAATGCGTATTGTTTATGTATTGAAAATGGATGCTGTTCCTAATGTTGTTTTGAATTTATTATTTAAACACACCGCTTTGCAGTCTTCTTTCAGCGTAAACAATATTGCACTTGTAAACGGAAGGCCGGAACAATTAAATTTAAAAGATTTAATCAAGTATTTTATTAATCATCGCCACGATGTGGTAGTTCGCAGAACTAAATATGAATTAAGAAAAGCAGAAGAACGTGCGCATATTCTGGAAGGTTACATGAAAGTAATCGGCACACAGGATGATTTAGACAGAGCCATTCGGATTATTCGTGAAAGTGCTACTCCGGAAGATGCAAGAGCCGGCTTGATGGAAGCTTTCGATTTATCAGAAATCCAAGCACGTGCTATTCTGGAGCTTCGTTTAAGAACTTTAACCGGATTGGAAATCGATAAGATTAAATCCGAATACGAGGAATTGATGAAACACATTGATTATTTAAAAAGTGTTTTGGCGAGCGAAGAATTACGAATGCAAATCATTAAAGATGAATTGATTGAAATTAAAACTAAATACGGAGACGAAAGACGTTCTGAGATTGATTACGCAGGAGGCGATATGAATATCGAAGATTTAATTCCTGATGAAGAAATGGTGGTTACCATCAGTCATTTGGGATACATCAAACGTACTTCTTTATCCGAATACAAAAGACAGTCCAGAGGAGGAGTTGGGAACAGAGGGGCAACAACCAGAGATGCTGACTTCTTGGAATATATGGTGATTGCAACCAACCACCAATATATGTTGTTCTTCACTGAAAATGGAAAATGTTTTTGGATGCGTGTATTTGAAATTCCAGAAGGCTCTAAAACATCAAAAGGTAGAGCAATTCAAAATTTAATCAATATAGAACCTGACGACAAGGTGAAAGCCTATATTCTCACTCATAATTTGATGGATGAAGAATATGTCAATAATAATTATGTTATTATGGTAACCAAAAAAGGTATCGTTAAGAAAACCACTTTGGAAGCTTATTCAAGACCGAGAGTCAATGGAATTAATGCTATTACCATACGTGAAGGTGACCAGTTGTTGGAAGCTAAATTGACCAACGGAAAAAGCGAAATCATGATTGCTTCTTTAAGTGGTAAAGCGATTCGTTTTGAAGATGAAAAAGTTAGACCAATGGGTAGAACCGCTTCCGGAGTTCGCGGAATTAACTTAGGAAGTGATGACAACGAAGTAATCGGTATGATTGTCATCGAAGACAAAGAAAATGAAACCGTATTGGTTGTTTCTGAAAAAGGATATGGAAAACGAAGTCAAATCGACGATTATCGTATTACCAACCGTGGCGGAAAAGGAGTTACTACTTTGAATATCACTGAGAAAACAGGTCGATTGATAGCGATTAAATCGGTTAATGATTTGGACGATTTGATGATTATCAACAAATCAGGTGTTACTATCCGTACCGCAGTGAAAGAAATGCGGGTAATGGGAAGAGCAACACAGGGAGTTCGTTTGATTAATTTGAAAAATGGAGATGAAATTGCAGCGGTTGCTAAAGTGGCAATTGAAGAAGAAGAGGAGGAAAATCCAGAGATAAATTTAGAAGAAAATCAGAATAATTTAAACTCAGATTCAGAAGAAAACACTAATTTAGACTCAGAAATAAACGAATAAGATATGAAAAAAGTAATTTTATCAATAGCAGTGTTATGTCTGACAAATGGATTATTCGCTCAGGAAAAAGAAGTAAATAATGCGCTCAAAGCCTTTGACTCCAACGACATAGCTTTAGTTAAATCAGAATTAGCAAGTGTTCAAAATCAGATGAATACCAATACAATTGCGCCTGAAGTAAAAGCAAAATATTATTATTTAGCCGGTTCAATTGCTTTAAAAGATGGAAAATCAATTGAAGCGGCTCAATTATTTAGTGAAATGGCAAAATATGAGAATGGAACAATTTACTCCATTCGGAATAAGAGCAGCAAAGAAACTGAATATTATTTTTCAAAAGATGAAGCTGAACGAATTGCAGCTTCAGGAAATTATAATAAAGTAAAAGAACAAACTTTACAACAAGTTTACTCTCCGTTAGTTAGAGAAGATTTACTAAAAAGAGGAGAAAGTGTTTTACGCCAAGCCCAAGCCTTAATTAGAGACGGAAAAGATGTTGAAGCAGCTGAGAAATTATTAGAAGTTTCTTATCTGAGTCGTTTCATAGGAGGTGATGCTGATTTATTCAAATACAATGCAGCAATTAGTTTTCACAAAGGAGGTGATTACCAAAGAGCCATTGATATTTATAAAGAAATGATTCAGGATGGATATACCGGTGTTACTTCTTCTTGGGTAGGGACAGATAAAGATTCGGGAATAGAATTGTCATTTACTTCTAGAGAAGATGCTGAAGCTCAGAGAAAAGCAGGTAGCATAACGACTTACAAAGAAGTAAAATCACCTTCAGTTGAGAAGGATTTACATGCTTTTACTTTGAACGCATTGGTTTTACAAAAATCGTATGATCCCATTGTGGAAACAATTTTGGATAAATATCCGAATGACAATGAAATTTTTGAAGCAGCTTCTTCTGTTTATCTTATTTCCGGAAAAGAAGATTTATTATTGGAAAAATTAACCGAACGAATCAAAATTGACCCAAGAAATGAAGTAAATTTCTTTAATATGGGTGTGCTTTATAAAAATAAAAATGAGGATGATAAAGCAATTCAGGCATTTGAAAAAGCAATTCAGATTAATCCGAAATATAAAGATGCTTACATTAACATCGCCTTCATAAAATTAAAACCGGAGGCAGAATATGTAGAAATTATCAATGCAAATTTAGGTATTAGCAATAAGGAGAAGCAGACTTACAGAGAATATTCAAACAAAAGAAAAGCTTTGTATTTAGAAGCAATTCCTTATTTTGAACAAGCATTCAACACTGATAAAACGAATTATGAAACTGCAAAATTATTGCGTCAAGCTTATCAGGCAGCTGAAATGTATGAGAAAGAAGACCAAATGCGAGCCATAGAAAATTCATTACGAAAAAACTAATCTAAGCTCAATTGATATATAAAATCCGGTATCAAATTTTGGTATCGGATTTTTTATTTTTCACGAAATTTTAATTCTTTTAAAATCAAACTCAAAGTAAGCGCAATTAAAACTCCAAAAGAAAATAAAATGAGTTGAAGATTGGGAATTCTAAAGAAGAAAATCGATGAAAAAGCAGCCAATCCTAAATAAACCTGATTGACAAAAATAAGAGTTAAAAGCACTTTAAATCCTCGTTTTCCGAATTTTGAAAAATGAAAATAACCCGATTCAATGATTTTAGAAACTAAAAAGACCGAAATTCCCATCAATAAAATCAAATGTAAATAAGCGATTGCCACTGCTCTGTGATCAAAAGCATATTTTGAAATGGATGGGAATATGGAAAGTAATTGTAAACTGATTTTCACACTAAAAGCAAATCCAACGTACACCAAAACAAATCGTTCCAAAGTCGATAAGGAATCTTTTATTTGTCTCCAATTTTTACTTATAAAATAAAAAAGAAATCCACTTCCGAAAGTTTGAATCAAAGCACCGCTAACTGTGCTTGCATACAGCCATAAAGGAAGTTTTAACCATAAAACAGATAAACCATAAGTTAAAATACAACCAACAAAAAACGCATAATATATTTTTTGGTGAGTTTTTGTTTTTAATCGAATTCCAATTCTGTCCAATTGATTAATTAACAAGCCAATACAGCTGAAAATGTAAAATCCATTGTATTGAAAATGCAAATAAAAATAAATACTTATGTCTAAAGATTCTTTTGTAATTTGTTTAGTTGCAGTTAAATAACTTAAACTAAAAATTCCAATCGAAGAGATAAAAGCAAAAAATAATCCACCCAAATACCATTTTACTCCACTCAATTTTCTTTTGCGGGAATCCATAAATAACATATACAAATACGCCCAACCACAAAATAAAGCAAGGGATGAAAAAACAATCGATAACCAATAATAATCTTTATACGTAAATGCCACTAACATTCCGTACGAAGCAATGAGATTTAAAACACAAACTACAAAATATTTTTTCAATTTTAAATCCGGAAATCTTGAATTTAAATCACTGATAATCAGAAAATAAATAGCTGTTGTTATCCATCCGTAAAACGCAAAATGCGAATGAGCATCAATTAAGTTTTTTTGAATGAAATAAGGGAAGCTAAATCCTATTTTAAAACGCATCAACGAACCAACCAATGCAAGAATAACAAAATTTACTAAAGCTATTTTTAATCCGTATGCAATCGTTTTATTCATTTTTTGTTTTTCGGAAAAGAGGTAAAATCTGTTTTTTCTTGAATTCACACCCTTATTTAGAATCAGACAAAATTACACTTTACTTTAACGGAATAAAACTGAGATTCCTCATGTTTTACCTTGTTGCTTATTTAATTTTGAAATAAGCTCGTTGAATTTCAGCATTTTCAACAGAAAAAGTATTGATCTCCATTATTTTAGGACGTTTTGATGTTTGATAAAATTCTTTAATCTCACTTTCAAACTCATCCAATGAATTTACTTTTGTGTACTCAAACTGAAACATTTTGGCTAAAAATTCAGCATTTAGATTATGTTGAGTTTCAAAAACCTCTTCCATTACTCCGGAATTTTCCGGTCCGGGAATGATTTTAAAAATATTTCCTCCACCATTATTAATCAAAACAATCCTAAAATTTTCAGGTAAGTAATTGTTCCACAAAGCATTGCTGTCGTAGAAAAAGCCTATATCACCGCTAACAAGCAAAGTTGGTGTTTTATTCACCATTGAAGCACCTACCGCAGTTGAACTACATCCGTCAATTCCGCTTGCTCCACGGTTACAAAATACTGTAATTTCCGGAGAATGAGTAAATAATTGAGCATAACGAATCACAGATGAATTCGAATAATGCACTTGAATTCCTTTGGGATAAGTTTGAATCAAACGTTCAAAAATTTTAAAATCAGAAAAAGGTGTTTTTTGAGCAAATTCTGCTTGTTTTTGTTCTTTTTTTTGTCGGATTTCACTCCATTTTTGAAAATAATCTGTTTTTTTGAATTGAATATTTGGTAAAAAATCAGTCAAAAAGACGTTAGGTTGAACCGGAATTTTTTCGGTCAAACATTGGAACGTATCAGGTTGCCAATAAGTATCCAAATGCCAATGTTCCTGAGGTTTATGTTGGCGAAAAAAGGCTTTTATTTTCTTAGAAACTACATTTTGTCCAATTGTCAATAAAATTTCTGGTTTTAATTCTTCTAATTCTTCCTCAGAAAGTGAAAAAATAACCGAATCAATTTTATTTATAAATCGTTCGGAATGAACATTTGAAGTTGTTTCTGTTAAAACTACAACCGATTCGTCTTTTGCCAATTCTTTCAGTTGCCGGTTTAATTTTTCATCAGGAAATTGCATTCCTACCAAAATCAATTTTTTATCGGCTTGATTCCATTTTTCTATAAAATTTTCAATCTGAATTTTTTCTTGTTTAAAAACTGGAGTTTTAAATTCCTCAAAATCAATAGCTAAAGTTGATTGAAATTCGTATAAAGGTTCTGAAAACGGCATATTAATATGTACCGGACCGGAATTTTTGATACAATTCCCAATTGCTTTTTTAATTAATCCTAAATTAAAAGTAAGCGATTCTGTAGATTCATCTTCATCCAATTGCACATTGTCATAGGTGTGTTTTTCCAATAAATTTTCTTGCCGAATGGTTTGGCCGTCAAAATTATCAACCAAATGAGCCGGTCGATCAGCGGACAAAATCAGTAAAGGAACATTTTGATAAAAAGCTTCGGTTACGGCAGGATAATAATTTGCCAAAGCTGAACCCGAAGTACAACAGAGAACAACCGGTTTTCGGGTTTGTTGTGCCATTCCCAAAGCAACAAATCCGGCAGAACGTTCATCCACTATACTGTAAGTTTTAAAACTCGGATGATGATAAAAGTGAGTTGCTAAGGCTCCGTTTCTTGAACCCGGAGAAAGCACAATGTGCTCAATTCCAAATCCTTTGAAAACTTCAGCAATCAATTGAACATTTAACTTTTTTGAAAATTTCTTCAAATCAATTTCATTTTATCCTTTTTCTACTTGAAAAAATTCTTGGTACCACTCCACAAAGCGATTGATTCCTTCCTGAATAGAAGTATTGGGTTTATAATCCAAATCCCGGACTAAATCCGAAACATCGGCATAAGTAGAAGGAACATCGCCGGCTTGTAAAGGCAATAAATTCTTTTCAGCAGTTTTCCCGATTTTATTTTCCAAAGCAGTTATAAAATCCATTAATTGAACCGGATTGTTATTTCCGATATTGTAAATTTTATAAGGTGCAGAAGAAACTGAAGCATCATCTGAATTAGGGTTCCAGTCCGGATTTTCCTTTGGTGGATTGTCATTTACCCGAATCACACCTTCTACAATATCATCAATATAAGTAAAATCGCGTTGCATTTTTCCATAATTGAAAACGTCGATAGCCCGATTTTCGTAAATCGCTTTTGTGAATAAAAATAAAGCCATATCCGGTCTTCCCCAAGGTCCGTAAACGGTGAAAAATCGTAATCCTGTTGTTGGAATTTTATACAAATGGCTGTAAGTATGCGCCATTAATTCATTGGATTTTTTGCTGGCTGCGTACAAACTTATTGGATGATCCACATTGTCTTTGGTTGAAAAAGGTTGTTGTTCGTTCAATCCGTAAACGCTGGAACTACTTGCATAGGTCAAATGTTGAATGGCATTATGACGGCAACATTCCAAAATATTTAAGAATCCTACAATATTGGAATCAATATAAGCTTCGGGATTAGTTAAAGAATAACGAACGCCTGCTTGAGCCGCTAAATTAATGACTTTATCGAATTTCTGTTCTTCAAAAAGTGTTTGAAGACTTTTTTTATCTTCTAAATTTAATTGGATAAAGGAATAATTCGGATAAATTGTACTTTGAATCAATTGATTATATTGAATTTTTTGCTGAGAAATTCCGGTTCTTTCCAAACGACCGTATTTTACTCGAACATCATAATAATCATTAATAGAATCTAAGCCTACGATTTCATCACCTCTTTTTAAAAGTTTTTCAGCGAGATGAAATCCGATGAATCCGGCTGTTCCGGTAATAAGAATTTTCATTGGATAATTTTAATTTGGACAAAGATAAATATATTAATCATTTTTATGAATTGTACTTCTTAAACTTGTTTATTCGACTATTATTTTTTTGGTTGTACTTGAATTTTCAAATGAAATTTTGAGTATATAGACTCCTTTTTTCCAGTTTTGAATTTGAGTTTTGAATTGATTTTGTACTGGAATTTCTTTAATTTTTTGTCCTGAAGTGGAAAAAACTTCAATGAATTTTATTGGTTTTGAACTTTCTATTGTCAGGTTTTTTTTAACCGGATTTGGATAAATCTGTAAATCTTTTTCATCCCATTCTGTTGTAAGTAAATTAGTTGTATGAACTTCACAAATTACATCAAAACCGGGATTTGGAAGATAAGAAACTACTTCAAATGGTAAATCGGTAATAACAAAGGATTGTTCTGACTGAGTTAAATTAAATCGACGGATTTCTTTTTGGTTATTTTCTCCCTGAAATTCAATTTCAAAAGGTGTTTTGAAAAATTCAACAGAATTGTGAGAAGTAGTTTGTTGAAAATCAAGAATTAAAGTATTTGAATCGGGTAATTTAGCTAAAGAAATTGTGAAAATCGGATGACCTTCACCATAAATCCATTCGTCAAAATAATCACCCCAATTTTGTTGTGTAGTTGCTTCTAAAACTTGTTTAAAATCTTGAGTAGAAGCATAAGAAAAAGAGAAATCAGGATGGTCTAAAAAATTGCGCAAAATTTCTAAAAATAATTCATCATCATTCAGCATAAAACGAATTAAATGCACAACCATAGAAGCTTTTTTATACGTCAATCGACTATCAAATACCCGACTTTGACTGTTTGCATTTGGTACATAAACCGAACCGTCGTTTTGAGCCGTTATTTGCCCAATCCGGATTTCTTTCCATTCTTTAAAGGTTTCGTCGCCTTGAATATGCTCGGTTAATAAACCTGCACTGTAATCCGCAAAACCTTCGTTAATCCATATATCGTTCCAACTTGCACAAGTTACTTTGTTTCCAAACCACTGATGTGCTAATTCGTGAGCGATTAAATTAAAAGTAAATTTTCCCATAAAACTCATGGTTGTATGTTCCATTCCACCGTTTCGGTTCCATTGTGCATGACCATATTTTTCATTTTTAAAAGGATAATCACCAAATTTCTCACTGAAAAATTCAATATAAGTTGAAACTTCGTCCAAAGCATCCGTCCAATCAGAAAGTGTTTCCG
>JAQVDG010000243.1 GCA_028698395.1 Weeksellaceae bacterium | reverse complement strand
GTGCTCTTCAGTAAATAATAAAACTTCTTCTTTCTCTTTTTGAGACCATTTCTTACGATGTAAACTCATAACACAAATTTAAAACTATTACTTAATTTTGTGTCCAGGTATTAACTATGCTATTAGGCTTTTGCGTTTTTGTTAATTCTTTTAATTCTAAACTCGTGTTCGGTTTATACTCCGTTTTTCATTCAGAATACTACACAGAGTGAAGTGAATCTTAAAATAATATATAATTTTCCAGTAAAAGATTTGAATAATTACGGTGATTACAAAATTGTATATCAAAATGGAATATTAACTCCAAAACAATTTGATAAATCAAAAAATATAAGTGAAATCGAGCAAGAACAAATTAATGATTCTACACTTGTAATAAGTATTCCAAAATATTCTACAGTTAGAATAGCAAGAACAAGCAATACATATTTTGTGAATAAAATTAATTCGATTTCATACAATGATAATGAGTTATCAATTGATGAAGTTTTAAAAAATTCTAAAAGCAAAAATTGGAAAATAATATATATCATTGATTAAAAATTACACTACTACCTTTGACCATTGCACAGCCCCCATTTCTGCAAACCGATTCCCAAATGAAAACAAAAGGATTGTTTATATTTGAAAGCTTTGTGAGGGGTTTTTCGCAGGCTGAGATTAGGCGACATTTAAGCATAAAACCATCTTATATCATGAAAATCAAATATTTCCTAATATTTATTCAACTAATACTTCTGAGTTGTAATCAAAATTTAAAAGTTATAAATTCAGACTTAACTAAAGCTAAACAGTCTGAAAAAAACAACATTGAGAATACTACTGCAAAAAATGTTGCAGAACACTATAAAACAGATAAATTTGATGTTGCAATTTTCCCAAAAGAATATAAAGAATTTTTACCTGAAAAACGCTTCACTCCTACTAAAAGTGAAATTATTCTAGCAGAGTTGGCACTTGAAAACCAACTGAAAAAAGTTAATAGAAATCGACCAAATCAATCTTCTAGTCCTGTAATTGATAAAAATTTAAATAAATACAAAAGACAATATTTTGGTGGAATTGATGAAAACGAGAGAAAATATTTACTGATTAATTGTTTTTGGTCTGAAACAGAAAATTCTGATGCTTGGTTAAACGGCATGGTAATAGTTTTAGATGGAGGAAGTTATTATTGGCAAATAAAATATTATATTGACACTAATGAATTGAGAGATTTAATGGTTAATGGATATGCATAAAACAATCCCAATTTAATTCAAACTTATTCCCAAATGAAAACAAAAGGATTGTATATATTTGAAGGGTTTGTGAGGGTTTTTCGCAGGCTGAGATTGTGTGTAAGTTCAAAAAAGACACCAATACATTGACAGAATATCCGAAAGACATAATATTCAAATACAGTTGGCGAAAATACCAACAAAGAGTGCTTGATGATTTACAAGACCACTTAACCGATGATCATCTACACATCATTGCTCCTCCTGGTTCGGGCAAGACAGTTTTGGGACTTGAAGTAGCAATTCGACTTAACAAACCGTCGTTAATTCTCGCCCCGACCCTTGCCATTCGCAACCAATGGATACAACGATTTTGTGAATTGTTCCTTCAAACCAATCTGACGCCTGATTGGATTTCGAGAGACATTCGCAATCCAAAATTTATGACCGTTGTAACTTATCAAGGGCTGCACGCTGCTTGTAACAATTGGAAAGTTGATGAAGAAGAAATTGAAAGCGAAGAAGAAACTGAAGAAACGAACGGAAATGGCAGAGCAACAAATCCCAATCTTGACAACATCGTAAGCGGACTTAAAGCACAAAAAATTAAAACCATTGTGGTTGATGAAGCACACCATCTGAAAAATGAATGGTGGCAAACGCTGACAAAAGTCAAAGAAAAATTAGACCCGATTATTGTCGGCTTGACCGCAACACCACCCTATGATGTATCAGCCACAGAATGGCAGAGATACATTGACTTAAACGGAGCTGTTGACACCGAAATTTCCGTTCCCGAATTGGTCATTGAAGGCGATTTGTGTCCGCACCAAGATTATGTTTACTTCTCTTTTCCAACCGAGAAAGAAAACCAAAGCATTGTGGATTTCAGACAAAACATTGAAAAGCTTTTTCAAGAAATTAAAAACGATGAAACCATCATCCAAGCCATCGAGCAACATCCCATTTGGATAAACCCGACACAGCATTTAGATTGGATTTACAACAATCTTTCTTATTATTCGGCTTGTTTAATTTTTCTTAACGCCAACGGAAAAATAATTCACGAAACACATCTTGAAGTAATTGGAAATAAGAAATTTGAAATTCCCAAACTCGATTACGAATGGATTGAAACGCTTTTAGATTTTTATCTATACAAAGAAAAAGAACACTTTAAAGCTTTTGAAGAACATCAGAAAACACTTGAAAACAGACTGAGAAGATACGGAGCAATTGAAAGGCGACAAATCAATTTTTCGCATAACAAAAGAGTTACAGGGTTTTTGACTTCAAGCATCAGTAAATTAAACGGCATCAAAGAAATTGTTGATTTTGAATACAAGAATTTAGGCAGTAACTTACGCTTAGTTATTCTTTCCGATTTCATTCGTAAAGAGTTTTATATCAACGCTCCTGAAAACAATCTTGAGCTAAATAAAATTGGTGTCATTCCAATTTTTGAAAAATTAAGAAGAGAAAATAAAGAGAATAAGAAAATTGCAGTTTTGACAGGCTCAATGATAATTATTCCTACGAGTGCTTATCCTGCATTTGAAGCCAAAGCAACAAAACACGGAATTACTCAAATCAATTCAAGTCCAGTTCCATTTGACAACAACTATATTTTAATCAATCAAACCGAGCAACTCAAACACGACATTGTCCACATAATCACCCAAATCTTTCAACAAGGAGAAATTGAAGTATTGATTGGAACAAAATCTTTGTTGGGTGAAGGCTGGGACGCTCCAGCAATCAATTCTTTAATCTTGGCAAGTTTTGTCGGTTCGTTTGTTTTATCCAATCAAATGCGTGGCAGAGCCATAAGAACTCAAAACGGCAACCAAAATAAAACAGGAAATATTTGGCATTTGGTCTGTATTGACCCAACTTCACATACCGGCGGAGTTGATTTTGAATTATTGAAAAGACGATTTAGAAGTTTTGTAGGGGTTTCTTTCAAAGAAGAACCAGCTATTGAAAACGGAGTTGGCAGATTGAATTTGCCCGAAAACATTTATCACAAAGAAGAAGCAGAAAAGAAAAATGCGGAAATGTTTTCATTAGCGGGCAACAGAGAAAATCTGAAACATCGTTGGGAAGAAGCATTGGTAACAGGTGTAAACCTTGTTGAAGAAATCAAAATTCCATTCCCCGAAGAACGAGAATACAAAACTATAAAGTCAATGTACCTTGACAAGACCATAAAGAATTTAATGGCAATGCTTGGCTTTTCAATTTTGGGGTATTTAGAAGGTATCATACAAGGATTAGGGAAGGCTGCAAGAAACATTAAAACCTTGCAGGACTTATATGTTTTCCTAACTGTTATTGGTATCGCTGGCGTATTGTTTTTCGGCAGTCAGACCTACAAGACATTAAAACTGTATTTCAAATACCGAGACATTTCAAAAGATATTCAACAAATTGGAGATGCACTTTTGAACTCCTTGATTAAGGCAGGAACAATAAAAACAAACTATTCAAAATTAAAGGTGGAAACTTCGGTTGACAGTTTTGGTGCTGTTTTCTGTCATTTGGAAGGTGGTACGACTTTCGACAAATCAACATTTATAAATGCACTTCAAGAAATCATTGCTCCCATTGACAACCCACGATATGTGATCATCAGAAAGAATAGATTTATGCTTTTCGTTAAACAAAAAGACTATCATTCCGTTCCTGAAATACTCGGACGAAACAAGAAATTGGCTGAATATTTCCAAAGCCAATGGGAACGACTTGTGGGAGCTTGCGAATTGATTTATACAAGGACAATTGAAGGAAGAAAATTACTTTTGAAATCAAGAGTTAAATCTTTAGCGGCACAGTTTGACGACAAAGTGGAACGAGTAAACAAATGGAGATAATAAGAAAACCAAACGAACAAAAGCAGTAAGCCTCGCACAACCCCAATTTCTTCATGAAAAAAGAAAGCTGAAATTAGTCAACAACATTAAAAAGCAAATCACTAAATTTGGTTTGACTAATAAAGATATGAATTCTGTAACCAATTGACTATAAGTGCATATTGAAAACATTGGTCAAAATTTAACAACAATACTATGAAAAAAATCTTCTTATTTCTGTTATTTATTTTTCTAAGTCAAAATACTTATGCTCAAGAAACTGAAAATAATGTTCAAGAATTACCAACCGAATATGGTGTTTATACAATCCCTTTGTGGA
>JAQVDG010000242.1 GCA_028698395.1 Weeksellaceae bacterium | reverse complement strand
CCACTTTTTTTAAATCATTTAATTTTAATCCACCGGAAGCTTCTGTTTGGCATTGATTGTCAATAATTTTCACTGCTTCTCTCATTTCTTCTAAACTCATATTGTCCAGCATGATAATATCAACTCCAGCAGAAAGAGCTTCTTTTACTTCCACTAAATTTCGGGTTTCTACTTCAATTTTCAAGTTTTTCCCAATTTCTTTTAAATATTCTTTTACCGATTGGACTGCTTTTGAAATTCCTCCGGCATAATCATGGTGATTATCTTTGAGCATAATCATGTCGTATAATCCATAACGATGATTGTGTGCACCGCCAATGGCAACCGCCCATTTTTCGCACATTCTGAAGTTTGGAGTTGTTTTTCGTGTATCTAATATTCTAACTTTCGTTTCTTTGACTTCATTTGCCATAGTGTGTGAAAGTGTAGCAATTCCACTCATTCGCTGCATACAGTTTAAGACAAGTCGTTCACAAGTCAGGATAGAGCGGGCAGAACCTTTTACAAGAAAAGCAATATCACCGATTTGTGCTTTTTCTCCATCTTTTTTAAAAATTTCTATTTCTAATTTTGGATCAAAAAAATGAAAAATATCCAGAGCCAATTCAATTCCGGCTAAAATGGTATCTTCTTTTACCAAAAGATGAGCTTCTTCTTGCAAATCTACAGGGACGCTGCCTAAAGTGGAATGATCACCATCGCCAACATCTTCTTTAAAAGCTTCAGAAATAAAATGATGTAATCTTTCTTTTGTAACGTATTCGGGTCTTTTCATGATTTAAAATTAAAAACGGCGACATTTTGCCGCCGCTAAATTTATTAAATAATCCGATTATCGGTTTAAAGTTTCAATTCTGCATTAACTGCCCGAACGGATTCTGCTGCTTTCATGAATTTATCTTTTTCATCAGTTGTCATAGGAATATCCACTATTTCTTCAACTCCATTTTTCCCGATGATTGCCGGAACTCCAAAACAAATGTCATTCAAACCATATTCTCCTTCTAAAAATAAAGAACAAGGGAACATTTTTCTTTGATTGCAAACGATGGATTGAACCATACCGGATACAGCTGCTCCAGGCGCATACCAAGCGGACGTTCCTAATAATTTGGTTAAAGTTGCTCCGCCTACTCGTGTTTCTTGTTCCACATAATCTTGTTGTTCTTTGGATAAAAACTCAGTTACAGGAACTCCGTTTCGAGTAGCTTTACTTACTAAAGGAACCATTCCGGTATCAGAATGTGCACCGATTACCATTCCGTCCACATCGGATATTGGACAATCCAAAGCTTCTGCCAATCGGTATTTGAAACGGGCTGAATCCAAAGCTCCTCCCATTCCGATAATTCTTTCTTTTGGTAATCCAGATGTTTTGTGAACTAAATAAGCCATGGTATCCATTGGGTTAGAAACCACGATGATGATTACATTTGGAGAATATTTCACCAAATTAGCGGTAACATCTTTTACAATTCCGGCATTGATTCCGATTAATTCTTCCCGAGTCATTCCCGGTTTTCTTGGAATTCCGGAAGTGATGACTGCAACTGCGGAATCAGCAGTTTTGGAATAATCGCCGGTAGTTCCGGTAATTTTTGTATCAAATCCATTTAAGGAAGCAGTCTGCATCAAATCCATTGCCTTTCCTTCGGCAAAACCTTCTTTAATGTCAACTAAAACAACTTCTGATGCAAAATTTTTCATTGCAATATATTCAGCACAACTGGCACCTACTGCGCCTGCGCCTACTACCGTTACTTTCATATTGTGATACTTTTTGTAGTTAATAATAAAGGAACAAAGGTAGTGGTTTTAGCCTGAATTTAGGGATTTTTTTGTATTATTTTATTGTGTTTTCACTCAGATTTAAAATATAATTTTATTCGATTTTTCTTTATTCATAAATTATTGTACTTCGCTATTTTTCAAATTAAAATCCGTTAAAAACAATTATATTTGTGCCGTTTATGAGATCAGTTGTTATTTTAGGAGCCGGAAATGTTGCTTTTCACTTGACACGAGCATTGATTCAAAATACGGTCAACGTTCGGCAGATTTTTAACCGTACACTTTACAAAGCGGAAGAATTAGGTGAAGCTAATAAAATTCAATATACCGATAAGATTTCGGAAATTGAAAAGGCAGATTTGTATATTATTGCAGCTTCAGATTCTGCAGTTGAGGAATTATCACATTATATTCCTTATTCCAATACTTTGGTGGTACATACTTCGGGTTCTTTATCTACAAAAGTTTTGAAAGGAAATTATCGAAAAGGTGTTTTTTATCCTTTCCAGACTTTCACAAAACGTAAAGTACTTCGCTACGAAGAAATTCCTTTTTTTGTAGAAGCAGAGAATAAAGAAGATGAAGATGCTTTGTTTAAATTAGCAGACCGAATTTCCAATGAAGTTCATCGGGCAAATAGTGAAACTCGGCTCAGAGCACATTTAGCAGGAGTTTGGGTGAGTAATTTTTCCAATCATTTATATTACATTGGTGAATCCATCTGCAAAGAAGTGGGTTTGCCTTTTGATGTTTTACGTCCTTTGATTCGGGAAACTGCACAAAAAGTAGCCGAAATGTCTCCTTTTGATGCTCAAACCGGACCGGCACGAAGAAATGACCAAATTATTTTAGATAAACATTTGGAAATTTTAGATGATTCAAGACTTCAACAATTGTATCAATTACTTTCTAATTCAATTTTAAGAACGTATCAAAATGCTCAATTACAAACAGAAACTAAGAAAAATTAATACGTTTATTTTTGATGTGGACGGAGTTCTTACCGATGGAAATTTAATTTTACTTCCAAGTGGCGAAATGGTTAGAACCATGAATACCAAAGATGGTTTTGCCATGCAATTGGCAATAAAAAAGGGATTTAGAATTGTAATTATTTCGGGCGGACGGGATAAAATGGTGGAAGAACGATTGAAATATCTTGGTTTAACCGATATTTATTTGGGTTGCCGAAATAAAATGGAAGCTTATACCGATTTACTTTATTCCTATCAATTAAAACCAGAAGAAATTCTTTATATGGGCGATGATGTGCCGGATTTGGAAGTAATGAATGAAGTAGGTTTGGCTTGTTGCCCGAATGATGCGGTTGCCGATGTTCGCCAAATGGCAGAATATATTTCGCTGATTGATGGAGGTAAAGGTTGCGTTCGCGATGTAATCGAGCAAACATTAAAAGTTCAGGGAAAATGGACGGATGATGAAAATACAGCTTCTGTTTAAATTTTTCATTTTCTGAAATGCTAATCGAAAAATTTAAAACAAAAAAAATTCTATTGGGCTCTCAATCTCCGAGACGACAAGAATTATTGAAAGCTCTTGGGGTAGATTTCAAAGTAGTAAAAATTAGTTCGGATGAGAATTACCCTGAAAATTTACGAAATGAAAAAATCACAGAGTTTATTTCGCTTTCCAAAGCAAATGCTTATTCTAACTTGAAAGGAAATGAAATATTGATTACTGCCGATACTTTGGTCGTATTAAATGATGAAGTTTTAGGAAAACCCATTGATGAAAATGAAGCTTTTCAAATGATTCGGAAATTAGCCGGAAGTACACATCAGGTTTTTACGTCGGTCTGTGTTCGTACTATTGAAAACATACTAACTTTTTCTGATAAAACCGATGTGATTTTTGATGAATTCACAGATGAAGAAATCAATTATTATATTCAAAATTTTCATCCGTTTGACAAAGCCGGTGCTTATGGAATTCAGGATTGGTTGGGTTATGCCAAAGTCAAAGGAATCCAGGGTTGTTATTACATTGTAATGGGATTTCCACTTTCTAAACTTTACCGAAAAATGCAAAGCTTTTGAATATAAAATAATTTGAATCATCTAAAAATTCAGATGATTCAAATTATTGAAATTCAATTGAAATTATAAAAGTGTGACACAGATGCCAATTAAGAGGATTTTATTTTATGATAAACCGCTCTATGGTAGCCTCTTTCTTGTTGTCTGTTTTTATCTTCATAATATAAACACCCGGTTTCAAATCCAGATTCAACTCAATAGTATTACCTGAATGATTTTGGGAATACAACTGTTGACCGTTCATGTTAAATACAGAAATATTGGATTGTCCGGCATCTTTCATTCTTACGGTTAATTGACCGGAAGAAACTGTTGGATAAAGAACTACATCAATATCGGTTAATTCTAAAGTACTCATTTCAGTACATTCTACCGGCTCTGGAGCAAAACCGGATGGAAAAGCAGCTTCATAAGTATGAACTCCTGAAATAGGCCAAATATCACGGACGACTAATTTATTATCGGGTCCTATTATACAATAAGTCGGATAAGCATTGATACCAAAATTATTGGTCACTTGAGCTCCTCCTCCTTGAGGTCCGGCTGCAGGAGAATGATGGAAGTTGCCTCC
>JAQVDG010000241.1 GCA_028698395.1 Weeksellaceae bacterium | reverse complement strand
GGGCTATATGCCGGAAGAGCGAGGTTTGTATAATAATATGAAAATCGGAGAACAGGCTATTTATTTCGCTAAATTAAAAGGGTTATCCACAGCTGAAGCCCATCAAAAAACTCGATTTTGGTTTGAAAAGTTAGGAATTAACGAATGGTGGAATAAGAAATTAACTGAACTTTCAAAAGGAATGGGACAAAAAGTTCAATTTGCTATTACAGTGCTTCATGAACCACAGCTTTTAATTTTTGACGAACCTTTTAGTGGATTTGACCCGGTTAATGCTCAAATCATTGCCAATGAAATTTTGGAGTTAAGTAAAAAAGGAACCACTATTATTTTTTCTACTCACCGCATGGAATCCGTAGAAGAAATGTGCGACCATATTGCTTTAATCAACCAATCCAATAAAGTTTTAGATGGTGAAATCAATCAAATCAAACACCAATTTAAAACCGGAAATTATTATGCAGAAATTGAAAATCATGATACAGCTGCCTGGTTAAACTTCCAATCGAATTTTGATGTTGAAGTTGTTCCCACTAAACATCATCATTTAAGTTTTAAAATCAACAAACCCGAGCATTTAAATTCCAATCAACTTTTGATGGAAATCACTCAGTTGGGAACTGTTTCTCAGTTTAAAGAAGCCATTCCGTCTATGAATGAGGTTTTTATTCAAGCTGTAAAAAATTAATCGAATCCTAAGAATTAAAAAAAATGAACCAAATACTTTTAGTTGCCAAACGCGAATTTTTAGCCCAAGCAAAAAACAAAACTTTCATCATCATGACATTTTTGTCGCCTTTGATTATGATTGGAATTATTGGAATTATCGCCTGGATGATGTCTGCTAATTCCAACCAAAAAAGTATAGCGGTAGTAGATGAAAGCGGTGAATTCATTACTTCTTTGGTTTCGGGTGACAGTGAAATTTATAATTTTTACTCGTCAAAAGACATTTCCGGAATTAAAGATACACTTCTCAACAGTAGTAGTCTAAATGCACTTTTAATCATTCCAAAAATTGAAAATAATGATTATACTCAATTTGAAAAAGGAATTGAACTCTACACCAACGGTAACATCGGCGTAGCTTACAAAGAAAAATTAGAACACAATCTTAATTCCCGATTGGAAGAAATAAAAATGGAAAAAGTTGGGATTTCAAAAGAAAAATTAAAAGAAACAAAAGCGAATATCGCTATTAAATCACTTAATTTAAAAGAAGGAACGGATGCCAAGTCACAACAATCAGATTATATAAAATTCGGTTTAGCCATGTTTTTGGCATACATCATTTTCATGTTCATTATGCTTTATGGCGTAAAAGTAATGCGCAGTGTAGTGGAAGAAAAAAACAACCGTGTGGTTGAAATTATCATTTCTTCCGTAAAACCTTTTAATCTGATGATGGGAAAAATTCTGGGGACTACGCTTGTTGCCTTGCTTCAATTCACAATTTGGGTTGGAATGGGTGTTGCGATGATTACCGGTGCTTCCGCTTTTATTTCTTCAAAATTGGATATTTCCGGTAATTTAAATTCACCGCAAGCACAAGAAATTTTAGCACAAAACCCGGAATGGATGAGCGAAACTCAAGGAATGTTAGATGCTTTAACAGGCATTAATTATCCTTTGATTTTGACTTTGTTTTTCATTTTTTTCTTATTGGGTTATTTATTTTACAGTTCCATTTTTGCTGCTATTGGTTCGGCTGTAGATAACGAAACTGACACACAACAATTCACATTTTATCCTATTTTCCCCATGATAATTGCTATGTACGGCAGTATGACAACTTTGGAAAATCCAGACGGACCGGTCGCTTTTTGGTTATCCATTATTCCGTTGACTTCACCTATTTCCATGGTAACTCGTTTACCGTTTGGTGTAGAATGGTGGGAAATTGCTTTATCTTTGGTTTTACTCACCGGATTCATGCTTTTCATGGTTTATTTTGCTTCAAAAATCTATCGGGTAGGGATTTTAATGTATGGAAAAAAACCTTCGTTCAAAGAAATGTGGAAGTGGATAAGATACTCCAATTAATCTCTCTAAACTTTAAAAAACTGAATTTCAATTCTTAGCATACATCAATGTACAAGTTTTATTAATGACTTAATTTTGTTGAAAATTACAGATTATGGAATTAGGAATTGGAATGTTTGGTGATTTGACTTTTGATTCAAAAACTCAAAGCTATCAATCTGCCAAACAGCGTTTACAAGAAATTACGGAACAAGTTCAACTTGCAGACGAATTAGGTGTCGATGTGTTTTTAGCCGGTGAACATCATCGTGCGGATTATGCGATTTCCTCACCGGAAATGTTATTATCAGCTTTGTCCACTCGTACAAAAAACATAAAATTAGGAAGCGGTGTAACCGTTTTAAGTTCTACTGATCCGGTAAAAGTTTACCAAGATTTTGCTACTTTGGATTTATTATCCAACGAAAGAGCTGAGATTGTTGCCGGACGAGGTAGTTTCATTGAATCCTTTCCTTTATTTGGCTATGAATTAGACAATTACAGTCAACTATTTGAAGAAAAATTAGATTTACTGCATCAATTAAATGAAAATGAAACTCTGAGTTGGCAAGGAAAATTCAGAGCACCTATTCACGAGCAAACTATTTATCCGAAAGCCGAACGGAAATTACCGATTTGGGTGGCAGTAGGCGGAACTCCTGAATCAGTTGTTCGAGCTGCACGTTATGGTTTTCCGGTTATTTTTGCTATTATCGGAGGAATGCCAAAGCAATTTAAACCGCTTATTGATTTTTATAAACAACAATATCTTCAATTTGGACACGATCCTGAGAAATTACAAGTAGGCGTTCATTCACATACTTTTATCTCTGATTCTCAAGAAGATTTATTGGTAAATTATTTCCCATATTATGCTTCACAAATGGACAGAATCGGAAAAGACAGAGGTTGGGCCCCTTATACAAAAATGCAGTTCCAAGGTGGAATGAGTCCGGAAGGTGCTTTGTTCATGGGAAATTCGGAACAAGTCAGTGAAAAAATCATTAAAACAATTGAACTGTTTGGTTTAACCCGATTTGTAGCTCATTTGGACGTTGGCGGACCTTCACATAAAGAAATGATGAAAGCCATCGAGCTTTACGGAAATAAAGTTTTGCCACAAGTTAGAGCAGCATTTGCTTAATTATTCATTATAAGAACTGCGGTCAGACGAATGTCTGACCGCAGTTCTTATTTTCTATCACTAAATTTATTTTAATATTTCATAATTTTCTTCGTCACTATTCCTTCTTCTGATTTAATATAAATCATATAATCTCCAGCCGGAACGTGTTTTAAATCAATCGATTTTACTGTATCTAAAGTTTGTGTTTTTTCTGAATAAATTACTTGTCCCATCATATTAAACACACGAATTTGTGCGTTTTTAAGTACTTTATCCAATTTAATGTTTACTACATCTTTTACCGGATTAGGATAAACAACGAAAGCATTCGGTGTGTCAATTTCATCAGTTGACAATAGAGAACCCAATCCATTCATCACCAATGCAAAATTTTGTCCACCAGTAACCAAATTTCCTTTGTGAGTTACGGTTAGCGTATAAGTTGCTCCGGCTACCGGATTTTCAATATAAATCTGTTCCACATTATCTACAATATTATCGCCTTGAGTAGCAGCTGCTGAAGGATTATCCGGATCTAATTTCCAAGGATAATACGTATTTCCACTTTCTGTGATTCTTAAGTCCAAATCATTAATCAATCGGGGGGTTCTGTTATTTAATTCTAATTGAGGAAGTGGAATAGCACCCGGATCTAACCAAGCAATACTCACTTTTAAAGGTTCTGTTCCATTTGCTGTGAATTTTAATGTATAAGATTCATTATTTAAAATTCTTAAATCGGCAGTATGGGAAGTTCCATTTGCATTGATAATGGTTTCGGCTGCTCCAAAAGCATCAATTAACCCAAATCCAAATTTATAATCCGGTCCTATGTCGTTTCCACATTCATTAGCTGTATTAATCAATAAAGCTTTCATCATATCAGAACGAAGAAAACCTCCGTCAAATTCATTTTTTACTTGTTGTAATAAAACTCCGACTCCAGCGGCAGCTGGTGAAGAAAATGAAGTTCCCGACCAAGAAGTATAAGAAGTATTCGATGTATTGGTTGCTCCGGTTACGCTTAGCCCAATTGCTACCACTTCAGGTTTGATTCGACCGTCATCCGTTGGACCAAAACTCGTAAAATCTGTTGCTGCTATATTTTCAGGCCCTGTATAACGAACTCCACCAGACAAAGGTTTTATAGCTCCTACATAAATTACATTTTTCGCAACTGATCCGGCAAAAGCTAAACAATCATAACCTCCGGTCAGTGTACAATCAGTCGGGCGAAAAACACTTGTAAACAGCTGCCAATCACTGTTTTCATCATAAGCATAAT
>JAQVDG010000240.1 GCA_028698395.1 Weeksellaceae bacterium | reverse complement strand
GAATGGTTATTCGAACCCGATCCCACTGAAAAAAAAAAGCAAAAAGGATTTCTTGAGATCTTTAACTTCACGATTGATGAAGCAAGCCCAAATGATGAGGAAGTTGCTGTGGATCCCGAAATGCTCGGGAAAGTATACGAATCATTAATCTCTTCAGAAGAACGAGGAGAAGGCGGTATTTTCTATACCCATCGGATTGAAATTGATTTTATGTGTAGACTTTCACTGGTCGAATATGTGCATCAAAAAACCAGTTTCCCAAAAGACGAAATTATTGATTTGATTTTCAACCCCGAATCCATTCTTCATTTTCCCGATCCCCTCAAATTAGGTACAATTAAAGCAAACCTCGATAAGATTAAAATTGTTGACCCCGCCGTAGGTTCCGCTTCGTTTTTAGTAGGAATGATGAATATTCTGGTAGAAATTCATACTTTAATCAACCAAAGACTTAGTCAAAAGGAAGAAAATCTTTTTGCTTTAAAACAAAAAATCATTCTCGAAAATCTTTATGGAGTAGACGTAAAAGATTGGGCCGTTATGGTAGGTGAGCTTCGGCTCTGGCTATCGCTCATTATTGAAACAGACGAAAAGTATATGGATATATATACCAAACCACTTTTACCCAACTTATCCTTTAAAATCAGACAGGGTGATTCGTTGGTAGAAGAGATAGCAGGGATAAATATCAGTCTTCGAGGCGAGGCTTTTACATCTCTTTCAAATTCAATAAAAAACAAAATACTAAATCTTATAGACCGCAAAACAACTTTCTTTTCAAGTCAAAGGAGCGCAGATCTAAAAGAAACGAAAGAAATAGAACTGTTTGAACAAGACATTTTCAAAGATATCATAAAATCAAAAATTGATGAGCTTGAAAAAAAGATTAACAATAAGCACCAACGCATTTCTTTCCTTCAAAAGCAAAAAAAAGAAGATCTTTTCGGAGACGATATTTCAACCTATAACGAAATAAAAAACATACAAAAAGAAATTGCAGATTACCAAAAAGAGCTGTTCAACTACCAGAATGTTTTTTCAAATATCGGTTCCAAAACCGAAAAAGATTATTTTTTATGGGAAATTGACTTTGCCGAAGTATTCGCTCTTAAAGGAGGTTTCGACCTCGTGATTGGAAACCCTCCTTATATTCGTCAAGAGTTGATTGCCCCGCCAACAGAACACGAAAAAAATTACTCTAAAAACGAATGGCTTGAAATTAAAAAACAATACAAAGAAAAACTGGCCACAGCCGTGAAAACATCGTGGCCTCAAATCAAAAAAATAAACAAAAAAAGCGATCTCTATATCTATTTCTATTATCAGGGATTATCCCTATTAAACAAAGGTGGATTGCTTTGCTTTATCAATTTGAACAGCTGGCTCGATGTGGGTTATGGCACTGGTTTACAGGAATTTTTGTTGAAATATATGAAACCCATTTGTATCATTGATAACATTGCTAAACGTTCATTCAAGCAAGCCGATGTAAATACGGTAATTGTTTTAATTCAACGTCCGGACGAAAAGCCTCAAGATTACCAAATGAAATTCATCGCCTTTAAAAAACCTTTTGATGAAGTTATTAATCCCACTACAATAAAAAAGATCAGCCTAACAGACAAGCTCATTTTTGATAATGAAGATTTCCGTCTCTTTCCAAAAACAAAAATGGAACTCCTTAAAGAGGGAGTCGAAATCCCAACCGATAGAGAAGACTTAGGATTTAATTATCCGATTGATAAACTTCCATACGTTGGAAACAAATGGGGAGGCAAATACCTGCGCGCTCCCGAAATCTATTTTAAGATTCTGGAAAAAGGGAAAGACAAACTTGTTCGGCTTGGCGATATAGCTGAAGTACGCTTTGGGATTAAAACAGGAGCAAATGATTTTTTTTATCTCAAACCAGTGGGTATGACCGTAAAACAAGTAGTCGAAACAGCTGAAACAAATCCTAATGCTCTAATAAAAGTCCAAAATGGCGCCGGATGGATTGGTGAAATAGAAGCCACCTTCTTAAAACCAGTAATAACCAATTATGAGAATGTTGATTTTATCAAAATTGAACCAGATCAATTAATTTTCTTATACCCGGAAGTGCCTTATAAAGAAACTAATTATGTCGCAAACTTTTACATTAAATGGGGAGAGAATTATAAAACAAAAGGTGGACAAAAACAAGAAGCAGGAATTCCTTTGCCAAAAATTCAATCCTTAAAAGGAAGAAAATATTGGTATTCATTTAAACCATCAGAAGAATTACTGGCTAAAATTTTCTGGCAAAAAAGAACAGGAGAAAGATTTTGCGTATTCTATACAGAAAAATTTTCATATGCAGACCAAAAACTTTATCCATTTATAAATATTCATAAAAAAACAAATGAATTAATATTCATTTTAAATTCTACGATTCAAAGATTATTTTTTGAAATAGAGGGAATTTCATACACAGGCGCTTACACATTAATAGAAATTTCTGTAAAAGATTTGGAAAGATTACCTTTTATTAATTTAAATAACCTAGAAATATATGAGAATAAAATAGAAGGTATTTTGTCAAAAAAAAGATTTGATTCTATTTTTAGTGAACTTGGTTTCGACAAAAACAAACCTATTCGTGAACAAGAACCCAATCCATTACCCGACCGTAAAGCTTTAGATGACATTGTTTTTGATGCGATTGGACTTACCGAAGAAGAACGAAAAGAAGTATATTGGGCGGTGGCAGAATTAGTAAAATCACGGCTGGATAAAGCTCAAAGTGTGTAATAAAATAATTCAAATTATTCAAAATGGTTCTCAATCTTCAAAAAAATCAAAGTATAAAGTATAATGAGCGAAAATGAATTGAGAGATGTTTTAAATTATTTAGGTATGCAACGATTGCGGGAAAAAATGCAACGCATGCAGAATCTTCTGAAAATTGCCAATCGCGATGAAGCTCTGTATCGAGAAATAATGCTCTCATTGGGTTACAAAAACAACAAATCGCAGTTTTTAGAACTCGCTTTGCTTTTACCATACAATCAAATTCAAGAGCTTAAAGATAAAGAAATCATCGAACAAGCTTTACTTTTCAGGGCAGGATTGTCTGAAAACAAAAACAATCTCCCAAAACATTTTGACTTATCGTTGAGAATGCCAAAAAATAGATGGGTATTCAAAGGAACCCGTCCGACAAATTTTCCACAAAAAAGAATCTCGGACATATCATTCCTCCTCACAGAAAGCATTGATAGCGGCATATTTTCTTTCTTTAATAACAAAATAGAAGAAAATTTTGTAGAAAATGTAGATGCCAGTATTTCCACTAAAATAGTCAAAAAAATCATGTTCTTTAAAAATGTTGGCATAACAAGAAAAAAAGAGATGTTTTTCAATATCATTCTTCCTTATTTTCTGGTTATTTATGAAAACGATGCGAAACGAAAGACATTTTTATATGATATTTTCTTGTTTCATTCATCATTAAACGAGAATAGTACAATTAAAAAATTCAAAAGAAAAATAAATGAAAAATTTCCAGAAACAGATTTTGAAACTAAAACCATCCGTGAATATTTCGGTATTCTGAAATATATGCAAAATAAAGTCAATTGACTATAGCGAACCTTTTCATTCTAACTTTTCAAGATCAGGTTTTAAAAAAGAGTACAAAAAATAAATCAGAAAAGCGTATGAATGAGAAAAAAGAACACACGGCATTCTACCCCGATGATACGCCACCCGAAACAGGGAATTATCCGGTGACAGCATCACTGAAATACTACTTCAAGACTCACATCGAAAATACGTTCCGGACAGAGAACCTCGACGAAAAACTCACTTCCTTGTTTTCGGAAACCGAAAAGGAAAATCCTTTTAACGAAAAAGAAACACATTTCCTGGTAGAAAAAATCAACCAACTGAAAATCATCGATCTTACGGTCACGGATGGAAGTTTTCTCATCGAAGTTTTAAACAAACTGACCTTCCTGCTTGCGAAACTCGACCCACACAACGAGAAATGGAAACAGCAGCAAATCATGGCGCTCGACAGTATCGCCGACCCCACTTTAAAAAGCGAGCTTCGCGAAAAAATAGAAATCATTTTTAACCCAAACGCACCCGATTACGCGCGAAAACGGTACGTGTTTCAAAACTGCCTCTACGGCATGTGCATCGACCCCTCGTCTTTAAACGCAGCCAAGCACAACCTTTTAAATTGCCTGTTTGAAGAACAAGAAGCAGTCCGGGATATGAATACACGTGCCGATGTCGACTCCTTGTTCCATCTCGAAACCAATCCGTTGGCCGCAAATACACCAATCGGATCGTCCAAACATCAAGAAGAAGGACGTTGCCACACCAACCGGTCGGACGATGAGTTCGACCCCGGCCGGGTGTTCGGAATAGAAACCAAAAGCGTTACGATCCATAAAAACCGGAAATTGTTTCACATTACCTGGC
>JAQVDG010000239.1 GCA_028698395.1 Weeksellaceae bacterium | reverse complement strand
AATTGGTCTTTCAGCGTTTGTTGGAAGGAAAAAAATCAATTCCTGATTTTTATCGTTCTGATTTGCAAGCTGAATTTAACAAAGTATGGAGTTTTCAAAAGCAATTTTATCCAGAGATTCTAACAGATGAATTTTATGAGGAATTAAAAGGAAAAGGACAAAGAGCAACTTCGACTGCATTTTGGAAAACCTATAATTTCAATACTGCTGAAATTAAAGATTTAGAAGATGGTTTAAAGAACGAAAGAACTATAAAATTAAACAAACGGGAGCAAAAAAAATTACAATCTTATAAATGGCGTAGTGATGCTATTTCAAAACAACTAACTAAAGAAGAAGTAGCCTATGTTCTGACTGAAATTAATAATAATCTTAATAATTCAAGTGGTTATTTAGGAGCAATTTCTGACCGTAGCAAAGAGCTATATTTCAATAAACAAACTGTTGGACAATATCTGTATCAACAGCTTCAAGATAATAGCCATACACGAATGAAAAATCAAGTGTTCTATCGACAGGATTATTTAGATGAATTTGAAAAAATATGGGATACCCAATCTAAGTTTTATCCTGAGTTGACAGCTGAGCTTAAATCAGAAATCCGAGATATAATTATTTTCTATCAAAGAAAATTAAAATCGCAGAAAGGTTTAATCAGTTTTTGTGAGTTTGAAAGCAAAGAGGTTTTGGTAGATGGGAAAAAGAAAAATATTGGTTTGCGAGTTGCACCAAAGTCTTCACCATTGTTTCAAGAATTTAAGATTTGGCAGAATTTGAATAATATTTTAATTCGTAAAAAGGGAAGTAAAAAAAGAACTGTAAAAGTAGAAAATCAAACTAGTCTTTTTGAAGAGGAGAAAGAAGTTTTTGTACTTGATTTAGAAGCTAAGCAAACCATATTTGAAGAATTAAATCTCAAAGGTAATTTGAGAGCCAATAAAGTCATAGAATTATTGGGTTATAAATCTTCTGATTGGGAAATGAATTATCTTCAATTAGAAGGAAATAGAACAAATCAAGAACTTTATAATGCGTATTTGAAGGTTTTGGAGTTAGAAGGGTATGACGTCAAAGAACTTCTCAAAGTAAAATCCAATAAGGATGAAGTGGAGCTAGATGATTTAAATGTTCCGGCTTCAGAAATTAGAAAAATGGTTAAAGATATTTTTGAAGTTTTAAATATCAATACAGAAATTCTTGAATTTGATGCTGAATTGGATGGAAAGTTTTTTGAAAAACAAGCTTCTTATCAATTGTGGCATTTATTGTATTCTTATGAAGGAGATGATTCGCCGAGTGGAAATGAGCTACTTTACAAATTGTTGCAAGAAAAATTTGGTTTCGCAAGAGAACATGCTCAGATTTTAGCTAATGTTTCTTTGCAAGATGATTATGGAAATCTCTCTACTAAAGCAATGAGAAAAATCTATCCATTCATTAAAGAAAATAACTACAGTACAGCTTGTGAGTTAGCTGGATATCGCCATTCCAAACATTCTTTAACTAAAGAGGAAATTGAAAGTCGAGAGTTGGAAAATACTTTAGAATTACTGAAAAAGAATAGTTTAAGAAATCCTGTGGTAGAAAAGATTCTTAATCAATTGGTTAATGTTGTAAATTCTTTGATTGAAAAGAATAGCAAAAAAGATGAGAACGGTAATATTACGGAATATTATAAATTTGATGAAATTCGTATTGAATTAGCTCGTGAATTAAAGAAAAATGCAACAGAGAGAGCTGAAATGACAACAAACATCAATGCAGCAAAATTGGTTCATGAGAAGATTTTTAAAACATTACAAACTGAATTTGGAATTAAAAATCCAACAAGGAATGACATAATTCGTTATCGTTTGTATGAAGAATTAAAAGACAATGGATATAAGGATTTATATACCAATACATATATCCCGAGAGAAATTCTGTTTAGTAAACAAGTAGATATTGAGCATATTATACCACAATCGAGATTGTTTGATGATAGTTTTTCAAACAAAACGATTGTATATAGAAAAGACAATCTTGAAAAAGGAAATCAAACCGCATTTGATTACATATTAAGCAAATATGGTGATACGGCTGAATATGAAGACCGAATCAAAGCAATGTTTGAAGTTGGGCAAAAAAGCAAAGGTGAAGGGATTTCTAAAGCTAAATATCAAAAACTACTTAAAAAGGAATCTGACATTGGAGATGGATTTATTGAAAGAGATTTGATAGAAAGCCAGTATATCGCCAAAAAAGCAAAGGAAATGTTGTTCAAGATAAGTAAATCTGTAGTTTCAACTTCTGGTAGTATTACAGATAAATTGCGTGAAGATTGGGGATTGATCAACACAATGAAAGAGTTGAACTTACCTAAATATAGAAGTTTAGGTTTAACTGAAATGCAAGAACGAAAATTTGGCCAACAGGTTGAAGTTATTAAAGACTGGACAAAAAGAAATGACCATCGCCATCATGCTATGGATGCTTTGACTGTGGCGTTTACCAAACACAACCATATACAGTATTTGAATTACCTCAATGCTCGTAAAAATGAAAATCACAAATATCATGGAAACATTATTGCGATTGAAAGTTTAGAAACAGAAATCAGAGAAGATGATAATGGAGATAAAAAACGAGTTTTTATTGAACCTATTCCAAACTTTAGACAAATTGCCAAAGTGCATTTAGAAAATATATTGATTTCACATAAGGCTAAAAATAAAGTTGTTACAAAAAATAAAAATAAAACAAAAGCTAAAAGAGGTGAGAAGATAAAGATTGAGTTAACGCCAAGAGGGCAATTGCATAAAGAAACCGTTTATGGTAAATACCATTATTATGTAAGCAAGGACGAGAAAGTAGGAGTGAAGTTTGATTTGGAAACAATTGAAAAGGTCGCAAATCCTATTTACAAAAAAGCTTTACAGCAACGCTTGGAAGAAAGCGGCAATGATTCTAAAAAAGCATTTACCGGTAAAAATGCGTTGAATAAAACGCCGCTTTATGTTAGTTTAGAACAAAATATTAAAGTTCCTGAAGTCGTGAAGTTAGTTTGGTTGGAAGCTGACTATTCTATCAGAAAAGACATCAATCCTGATAATTTCAAAGATGAAAAGTTAATTGATAAGATTATAGATAAGGGTATAAGGGAAATTATGAAAAATCGTCTAAAAGAATTTGGAGGTGATGCTAAAAAAGCTTTTTCGGATTTAGATAAAAACCCTATTTGGTTGAACGAAACAAAAGGAATTTCTATAAAAAGAGTAAGCATAAGTGGTGTGAAAAATGCGGAACCATTGCACTACAAAAAAGATCATTTTGGAAATGAGATTCTAGATGATAAAGGAAATAAGATTCCTGTTGACTTTGTAAGTACAGGAAATAATCACCATGTTGCAGTTTATCGTTCGCCTGTTTTGAATAAGAACGGAGAATTAGTTTTAGAAGAAAATGGAACACCTAAATATGAGTTGCAAGAAAATGTAGTTTCATTTTTTGAAGCAGTTGAACGAGTAAACCAAGGTTTACCTATTATTGATAAAGCATATAACCAACATTTAGGTTGGGAATTTCTATTTACCATGAAACAAAATGAAATGTTTGTTTTTCCAAATGAAGAAACTGGATTTAAGCCAACTGAAATAGATTTATTAGACCCTAGAAACAAAAAAGAAATTAGCCCGAATTTGTTTAGAGTACAGACATTATCTATAGTTAAATATGGGAATAACACAATTCGTGATTTTAAATTTAGACATCATTTAGAATCTACACTTACTGATATTAAAGAATTGCAAGGGATTACTTTCCAACAAATAAAAAGTCTTTCTCCCTTACAAAATATTATAAAAGTCCGTATCAACCATTTAGGTGATATTGTAGGAGTGGGGGAATATTAATTAAATTTGTTTTTACTATAATTTAGAATATTGAAAGAGTTATACTGGCTCTCATTATCAAATAACAAAATTGAACTGAAATATCGGTTAACCATAGAAAAGCTATGCTAAAAAGAACTCTATATATTGGTAATCCGGCTTATTTGAAGTTGAAAGACAATCAATTACAAATCATTGATCCGGAAACTAAAGAAGTTAAAGGTAGTGCTTCGGTGGAGGATTTGGGTTTTTTGGTTTTGGACAATTATCAGATTACTTTAAGTCATCAGTTGATAGTCGCTTTGCAAGGAAATAATGTTGCTATTATCAGTTGCGATGCCCAACATTTACCTTTTGGATTGATGCTGCCAATGAACGGTCACGTGGAACATTCGGAAAGACTGAAAGTTCAAATGAATGTTTCCGAACCGCTCAGAAAACAATTGTGGAAACAAACCGTAGAAGCCAAGATCAGTCAACAAATGTTATTGCTTAAAAAATTAGGAAAAGCATACGAGCCGATGACTGACTATTTAAATTCCGTTAAATCTGGTGATAGTACAAATATGGAAGGAATTGCCGCACAATATTATTGGAAACAATTGTT
>JAQVDG010000238.1 GCA_028698395.1 Weeksellaceae bacterium | reverse complement strand
GATACTGTAGTAGCTGTCGAGCTGGTTGCGTTTGTCAACGAAATCGGCAAAGGCAGCGGAGGACTCATCGTCCTCGGTTACGTTCTTGTCGAAAGCCTCCTGAGCTTTGGCCAGAAGGGTTTTGCCCTCGGCAATCCGGGTGGAGTCGTAGCCCATATCGGCCATTATGGCCGATATATCGGGTTGTGATGTGGCATTGTCCAATGCCATACGGTACAACGCAAGGGTTGCAGCGTCGCTCTTTCTAGAAATTGATGCCATAATTACACAATTAAAAGGTTAGTAAAAAAAGCATCTAGGTTAATAAGTTCTACTTATAGGGTATGAGGAGGGGCTGGGGCAACAGGCGAGTGCCCACCATCATCTAGTTTACACTCTCTTACCCCGCCTGACACAGCTTACTGAATAGACCCACTCGCAATCGCGGTTTGAGCACTCGCAATTGCGGTTTGAGCACTCGCAAATGCGGTTTGAGCACTCGCAAATGCGGTTTGAGCACTCGCAATCGCGGTTTGAGGACTCGCAAATGCGTTTTGAGGACTCGCAAATGCGTTTTGAGGACTCGCAATTGCACTTTTATGTCTCGCAATCGTATTTTGAGGACTCGCAATCGCGGTTTGAGGACTCGCAAATGCATCCAAAAGAGCCGTAAATGCGTTTCCGGGGCCTACAGGCTTAGACGAAGCTGCCCAGGATTATCCCATACTGTAAATACAGTATTAAAAACTACACTACGAACCAGCCATTTAAAGAACTAAGGCAAAGTTATTAAGAATAAGAATACGCCACAAATAATTAGGGGTTAATTTGTTAGAAACGGATTGGGGTATGGTGTCGGCTCGTCAGAAAGTGACGAGCCGAGAGGAGAGCGTGTGTTATCCGCCAGCCGGCGGCTCCCCCGACGAAAACTCCCGAACGGGCGAAACCGCTCCGAAGTTCCAGTGTCAACCCACACCTGTACCGATTTTTACATTGGGATTGGTTACACCCCCTGTTAGGGGCTGGCAGTTAATCTACGATTACGTTAAATTGTCCTGCAGTCATTACAGGGATTTTTGAATTCTCAAAATCTTTAAGATTTCTGGTTATAATTATTTCAATATTGTTTTCTAAAGCGGAATAATATTGAAGTCCATCCTCAAAATCTTTAAAATTATTGTCATTAAGTGCCAAACTTATTACTTTTTCATTGAGACCTAATATTCCAACCAATAATTTAAGTTTTCTTAGAATTTGTTTAGCCTCTTCTGGCTTTTTATCCCTTAGAAGCACATAATTTATATTTGCAATCGAAAGGGCAGACGTAAAAAGATTAACTTTTTCATTGTCTGCAAACGAAAATAGTTTTCTTGCATCTTGGTCAAATGGCTCTCTTTTTGCCAAAAGGTCAATGATTATATTTGTGTCAAGTAGAACTCTTTTCATTTGTATTTTTGAGTCAGATAATTAGAATATTCATTCTTGTAATCAAAATCAGGATCAAGTTCAATGACACCACTTAAACTTTCAACCAAAGGCGTTGTTCCTACCTCTTTTTTTTGAGAAGCGGTTATTGATTCAAGATATATTTCAATCATTTTCGAAAGGCTAATTCTTTGAGTATGCGCATATTCTTTAGCCTTTTCAATAACACTTTTCCTCAATCTTAAAGTTAACTTAGTTTCCATTTTTGTTTTTTTTCATTTCTACGTACAAATATAGTTGTTCAATACGTCAAAGTCAACCAATTTATTTAAAAACATTCAATTTTTTTATTATATCTTCTATAGCCCAGTAATGCTGCAATTTATGATTTTCTATCTGCTTGCTGCTAACGGCTGGGTATATGAAACGTTTGGCATTTCGGAGCTGCGTCTGTATCAACCGTTACGAACCTTGATGCGAGCTGAAACGCTTGATATACCACTAAAACCCCTATGGAGTATGACCGCTTGTTAGCACCAGTTGTTTTCTTTAAATTCTGTCTTTTTCAATTAATATAATTCATCAAAACGATTCTAATAAAGCCAACCTATCAAGCCAATGAAATCGTTATAGTAAAGATATATCGTAACGAATAAGCTGAAAGAAGAAACAATAAAAGAATGAACTCTAGCAAATTTATTCATTTCATATTTTATTTTCAGCAGGTTCACAAGAAAAGCAGAAATAGATATTACCGCAAATAGTATAGAAAGTATAAAAAATCCAACAGATTCAAATCCAATTTTTCCCATTGTGTAAAAAGAAAAATAGTTTGTATAAAAAAGTATCCAGAGTATTCCAATAAGAACTGCTGTTAGAGGAAGAATTCTTGAAATTAACATCTTAGGTTTTCTTCTTTTCACCAATCTAATATACAGTAGAATAAAGATTTCAATAATTGAGCTAAAAACTATTAGTACACCTAAAATTAACAGGCTGATTTTACCCCATACTACAAATCCGCTGATTTTCTTATAATTCAATTCATGCAAGGGTAGTTGAAGATATTCTTTACCATTCTCGTCATGGACAAATATAAAAGGTACGAAGTTTTTAGAATTAACTGAAATTAGGCTATTTTCAGAATATGGGATTAAATCCCACTTTCCAAAAAATAGTCGTTTATAATAATATTGGTTGTTTTCTTTTCCAATTTTCATGAAATTGAAAAACTGATAGATAAAACTCCCTAGTTCAACTTTATCTGTGTTCTTTTCATACCAGCCAGTTACATCCTTTGATAGATTAATTGTTAAAGTAGTATCTATGACTTGTTTTCTAATCGAATCAGGTATTAATAAACTTTGAAATTCACTTACAAAATTGAGCAAACCATTTTCCCTTGATGTATTTGTTAAAATAATAAATCCTACATTTAATTCGGGGCAATATTGTAATGAAGAAATAAATCCGTCAATTGTTCCGTGATGCAAATACTTTGTATAACCTTGTCTTATTTCACTTTTCAAGCAAAGTCCGTATCCCAAATTATACCCAGATTTGGCTGCAAGGGTGGTTTCAACACGCTCAATTCTATTAATAGAACTTGGTTTTAAAAGCTCATGATTATCAAAACTTCCTCTATTTAAGAACATTTGAACAACACGAGATAATTCAGAAACATTTGAATTCAGTGAGCCAGATGCTCTATTTAAAATATGCCAATAATTAACTTCGTTTGAATCATTAGAATTATATCCATTTGCTAGGTTTTCGGCTATATAGTCTGTTAAGAAGAAACTACTTTTTCTCATTCCTAAAGGCTCGAAGATGTTATCTTTAACAAATTCTTCATAAGTTTCATTGCTTACTTTTTCTACTGCGTATGCGGCACAGGCTGTTGCTGTATTTGTATAAGACATAAACATTCCGGGTTTCCATTTTGAAACTCTCGGTTTAGGATTAAATTGCAAGCCTTGCATGGTTGTCCAGCCGTCAGCATTTGTTGAATATTCAATTGCATGAAAGTCGTCAAAACCCGCTGTGTGTTCTAACAGATTTACAATTCTAATCGGATTAGTATTTTCCCATTTATTTTTAAACTCAATTTCAGGTGCAATTTCCCTTAGTTTGTCATCTAACCTAATAAGTTTCCTTTCGTTGAGTATCATTGTAGAAATGGAAACAAATATTTTTGATATAGAACCTACCCGAAACATTGTGCTGTCTGAAACAGGAGTGAGTTTCTTTAAGTCTGCATATCCAAAATTGCTTTTCCATAAAATTGAGTCCTTTGAAATTATCGCAACTTGCATCCCAGGAATGTCATTTTCGAACATTGTTTCTTCAACAAGTTTCTTGAACTTAGAAAAATCATAATCAAGAGTCTGACTTTTCAACTTATTGCTAATTCCAATTAATAGAATTATAAAAAGGAGTTTAATTATTTTTTTAAAATCCATAATTAATCGTTTGGTGAATTTTCTTACAAGTTTTTTGTCAACGGTTTGCGTGTATGTGCAGTAGCGGATTAGAAGCACTTACTGTCCGTTTAGTACAATGTTTCTTAGAAGCAAAAACCTTCGATTTACCACTACACCCGCTATTGCCACATACACGCTGTTATCGCTTCGGTGTTCTTTTTCGTTCACTTGTTTGTCAATTGTATTGGTCGTGCGATTGGGCAGACACACTCTTTGCCAAGCTTGGGTTTGAGCGTTGGCTGGTACGGCTTGGCAATGTGTGTGGCCGTTAGGGAAGGATTTCATTTTTGTCAAAGTTTATTTGTACTTCTCCGTTTTCAAAGGTGCTTATTAAAAAGTCTATCCCGTCAATATTTTCTAATGATTTTTTGATATGTTTCTCGATTGCTGGTATTCCAACACCGTAGTAAATTGATGTTACATTAAAATCTGATAATATTGCATTTAAAGAATTTGAGAAGTTTCCTAATGTTTTTATTTCCTTCAATTTTTCAAAATCAGATAGCACAAATCTGTCTTTGTTTTCAAAAAATAAAGCAACAGAATTTCTAGTTGCTAAAATATCAGGAATTATACCACCTTTGTTTTTTGTAGTTCT
>JAQVDG010000237.1 GCA_028698395.1 Weeksellaceae bacterium | reverse complement strand
ATTTTTTACAATCGGGTCAAGTTCTTTCTCTGTTTTTTGCTGACCGCGCTGAGCTGTTGCAAGTTGTCCGGCTATTAATAAAAGAACAACTGTAATAAATTTATGTTTTCTCATGTAAATAATTTATGTGTATTTGTTCACAACTTCATCAAAATTAAGTCAAAATTTTGAACAATTAATTATCTTATTTTAAAACAAAAGTAACTCTAATTTTATTTTTTTAATTCTTCTGCAAAATAGCCTTCACTTTTTACACAAAAAAAATATCGGAAATAGTTTTTCTATTTCCGATATTTTTTATGGCTATTCTTAATTAAATTCTAAAAATATTTACCTCTTTTCCGCATGTGAGGATTGTGCATATTTCGTCCGACATTTACTCGTTTCATTTGTTCTTGCATCATTTTGATTTGTTCGGCAAACATTCCTTGTGTATCCAGGCTTTTTGCCTCTTTCAAATGATTTTCAGCTTCTTGTTTTCTTCCTTTTGCTAAAGCAGCTCCGGCTAAAGTTAACTTTGCCATTGCCCGGTCGTGTTTGAAACTCAAACCATATTCCAGTGCTTTTTTCATTTGTTTTTCTGATTCGCTCACATTGTCTTGTGCTACCGTAATCCCTATCATATAATGATAATAGCCCCATTGCTTACGAATTAATTGGCTTTGTGGATTGGTTATTTTGTTTAACCAAGTCTTAGCTTTCTCAATATTTTGTTTACGCATTTGCCAGAATGCCAATAAAATAAATTCATTCCGAAAATATAAAATAATAGGAATAACGGACAAAAAGAACATAATCGTTCCCCAACCGTATTCCCGAGCTGTAAACAGGTAAATTCCAAAAATTATGATTAATAAAGCAATAAGTAATTTGATGTATTTATTCATCTTTTATAAATGTGATTTTATTTGATTTGCTATTTCAGTCATTTCTTCTGAGCTCAATTGGAGTTTTGGCTGTGTGAAATTAATGTCATTCATCTGGTTCAAAGGAATTAAATGAACATGAACATGCGGAACTTCTAAGCCTACAACTGCCATACCTACTCTGCGACAAGGAATTGCTTTTTCCAATCCTTGTGCAATTTCGTAGGCAAAGTTCATCAATTGTGTGTAAATTTCCTTATCTAAATCAAAAATTTTATCTATTTCTTTTTTAGGAATGACTAAAATATGTCCTTTTGCTACCGGAAAGGCATCTAAAATGGCAATGAATTGGTCGTTTTCTGCTATTTTATGAGCCGGAATTTCTCCGTTGATAATTTTTGTGAAAATACTTGCCATTTTAACTCATTGTTATATCCAGAACTTCAAACTGCATTTTACTTCCGTTTGGTAAAACAATTTCGGCTGTTTCACCTAATTTTTTGCCTAATAAACCTTTTGCAATGGGTGTATTAACTGAAATTTTTCCTTTTGCTAAGTCTGCCTCGGTTTCCGGAACCAATTGATAGCTCATTTCCATTCCATTGGTTAAGTTTTTAATTTTCACTTTAGACAAAATAGAAACTTTAGAATGATCTAATTTTGACGCATCAATCACTCTTGAAAGAGCAATTTGGTCTTTTAATTTGGATATTTTCATTTCCAAAAGTCCTTGTGCTTCTTTGGCTGCATCATATTCTGCATTTTCAGATAAATCCCCTTTATCACGGGCATCTGCGATTTGTTGTGAAATTCTCGGACGTTCGATTGACTCTAAATATTCTAACTCCGTTCGCAATTTATCTAATCCTTCTTTCGTTACATATTGTATATTTGCCATAACTAAATAATTAAAAAAAAGAATAATCCTACGGAGATATTTCCGCAGGACTATTTAATGCAAATATATAAAAAACAAATCATATAATCTTTATGAATTTTTATAAATTAAATTACTTTTTCTTCATTTTATGTTTCTGTTTTGGGATTTTTAGTTCCTGTCTTGATAATGACGGACAGAAAAGTTGCAATCCGGAATACCTTATTTCCGCTTCTATCAACATAGGTTTGCCGCTTTACAGTCAATTGGAGACGCGCAATTGGACGTATGTGGACGGTGAAGGAACAGGAACAAAAGGAATTGTTGTAGTGAAAACAAATAACGGCTATAAAGCTTACGACCGGAATGCGCCTCATCTTTGTCCGGGAATGAATACCCGCTTAGAAGTGGTGGACGATATGAAATTGTATTGTCCGGAAGACGGTGCAGAATGGATTTTATTTACCGGCGAACCCATTCTAATTGCCGACCGAAGTCCAAGAACCTACATTGCAATAAGAACAGGAGATATTATTACGATTACAAATTAAAAAATTACAATTTATGTTTGGAAATATTATGGAAATGATGGGTAAGCTACAAGCTATCCAAGGGAAATTTCAGGAATTAAAAGAAAAATTGGATAATCAAAGCTTCACAGAAACTTCCGCAGATGGAACGATTTCTATTACAATTACAGAATTGGCAACAATAAAAGATATTCAAATTTCAGATGAATCTTTATTCGATAAAACACAATTAGAAGATAATCTGGTAGTTACTCTGAATAAAGCTTTGGAGAAAATTAAAATAAATGCCATTGAACAAGCAAAAATTACGGCAAAAGACAACTTACCTCCTATTCCCGGATTAGGATTGTGATAAGGTAATTCTCTAAAAAATAAAAGAATTTATTTCTCAAATATTATCATTATTTTTGGCTCAGTTATCCTAAATCAAAAAACATGAAATGGACGAACGAAAGAGGCGGGAATGTTGATGACCGTCGTGGAAGTGGTGGTAAATTAGCCGGTGGACTTGGCATCGGGACTTTATTGATTGCTGCGGTTATTTATTTTATGGGAGGCGATCCGTCAACCCTCATTGAACAGAGTCAATCCGAAACCGTCCAATATGAACAAAGAGAATTAACTGCCGAAGAGCAAAAAACAGGTGAACTCATACAAATGTTAGATGCTTGGAATACTAAAACCTGGGAACAAATTTTCCAAAAAAACGGTATGAAATATCGTCCGGCAAAAATTATAATCTTCACTCAAACCACACAATCCGGATGTGGTATTGCTCAGTCCTCCATGGGACCTTTTTATTGTCCTGCCGATGAGTCAATTTATGTAGATATGAGTTTTTTCAATGATGTTTTATCAAAATTCGGAGCTGAAACTACAGAATTTGTCATTGCTTATGTAATGGCACACGAAAACGGGCATCATATCCAAAACCTTTTAGGCGTTTTGGATAAACAACATCAAATGCGGGTAAGCGGTCGTTATTCCGAAGCTCAGTTAAATCAAGTTTCGGTTGCTGTAGAGCTTCAGGCTGATTTTTATGCCGGCTTTTGGGCAAAAAAAAATAATGAAAGAGTACAAGGAGGCGTTTTAGAACCGGGTGATATTGAATCTGCTGTAAAAGCTGCTGCTGCCGTAGGTGATGACAATATTCAAAGAAGAACGCAAGGGCATATTAATCAGGAAGCTTTCACACACGGAACTTCCGAACAACGTGTCAGTTGGTTTATGAGAGGATACAGAGCTGAAAACATTCAAGAAGGAGATACTTTCCGATAAATTCAATTTACTATGAAAAAACAACTTCTTTTTATCTTTTTATTCGTTTTTACATCAGTTTTCTGTCAAACTAAAGAATTTTCTTCAAATAATTGGCGAACCGGTGGCGGAATAGGATTAAATCTCGGATTAGGCGATGAGCAATATTTTGGATTTAATATTTCACCTTTCTTAGGTTATGCTTTTACACCTTATATGGAAGCCGGAATTACTGCCGGTTATCAACACTCAAAATGGAAAAACGTTAAACAAAATTTATTCAGCGGAGGCCCTTATGTCCATTTTTATCCGGTTGAAACTCTTTTTTTAAGAGTACATTATGAATATTTCACCGGAAATTCTAAAGTAAGTTTTCCATCAATTTCCTCTTCCCACTTTTCAGAAGATGCGCTTTGGTTAGGAGCCGGTTATAGAACTACCGGAACCGTTCAATTTTATTCCGGTATCCTTTATAATGTACTTTATAAAGAAAATTCACGCTTATTCCTTAATGGATTCTTGCCTTTTGCCGGAATCGGATTTTCTTTGTAATACCCTTAGGCAGTGAAAATAAGTTATGTACTTAAATTACCTTTTGTCGTGTGTCGAGAAAAACAACGCCAAATAACTATCTGCTTCAATTAATTTACTTTTCCTAACAACGACAAGCATAAAAATTTGGTTTAGTTTTTGTTGACAAAGATTTGGTTTTAACTTATTTTGATAAAAAATCGAAAAATATCTTAATAAAATAAAAAAAATATTTTTTTTAAGTACTTTTTAATTTCGTTCAATAACAGCTCACTTGATTCAATTGATTCTCAATGTTTTTAATAGAGTTTTCTTTAGAATGAATCTACATGAAGTCAATTTATTTTAAATCGAAAAACAGAATAAAACCGATAATTTAATAAAAATTAATAAAAAAAAGTCGAATTATTTGAGATATTATTATAGATTCG
>JAQVDG010000006.1 GCA_028698395.1 Weeksellaceae bacterium | reverse complement strand
TTAGAATTACGTTCAAAAAAAGAAACAAGCATACGAAGAGATAGTTGGGATCTTGGATTTTATTCCGGTGAAAACTTCCGGGTAAAACTAAATACTTCACTTTATATGTTTGCAGGAAAATTAAGTTCAACTGATATTAACCAAGTTTCAACTGCCGAAATTCAAGATTTAAAATCAAAAATGGTTTTTTTGGTAGAAGGTTCTGACCAATATGTGGACGACCCATCCGGCAATATCGACGGAACTGTGATTGATGAAATTTCAATCGACGATAATGAAAACTATGTCTATCTGCTAAAATTAGGATACGAAATCGGCACCGATACTCCTGAATCCGGCGGAGTAGCCATTGCCGGTGCGGAAAGAGGATATAAAAAAATCAGAATCTTACGACAAGGAAATGATTATATTTTACAATACGCTGATTTAAATGCAAATAACTATCAAGAAGTACTTATTTCAAAAACTGAAAACTTCAATTTCACTTTCTTCAGCTTTACTACAGAAAATGTGGTGAATGTAGAGCCGGAAAGCAATCGGTGGGATTTGAATTTTACTGTAAAAACTGAAGTGGAATCCCTTCCGGGAGCAGGATTTACCGCTTATGGTTATTCTGATTATGTAGAAACCAATCCACTTGGAAATGTAAAAGCTTATCGGGTTTATACAGATGAATTCAGCTATGATAATTTTTCTGTAAATGATATCAACGAAGAAAAACTTAACCTAAGCCAACGAACAATCGGAGCCAGTTGGCGAAAAGTTACACCACCGGATAAATATCTGTATGACACTATCTTCTACATTATCAAAGATGCAGAAGGAAATTATTATAAACTGAAATTTACCGCATTAGAAAATGAAAACGGCGTGAGAGGATATCCGCAGTTTAAATATGATTTATTAAAATAATTTTAACCATTCAATTAATATCAATTATATGAAAAAATTTAATTTACTTTTAGGGATTTTAATTGGTGCAGGAAGTGTTTCTGCACAAGAAACCACCGTGAGTTTGTCTTTAGAGCCCGGTTATTCAAAAAATGTATATTTTGATTTCGAGACCGGTCAGTCAGAAAGTTTTGATGTCGCTTCTTGGGACATTGCTTTCATGAGAACAAGTGCCTTTTTATTTGCAGAAAGAATCAACGACGGATTAGGAATCGAAGTATATGAAGCTTCTGATAATCCGGATGATTATGCAACTATCAATCCTGCAAACATAGACAATTGGATTCAATTGTACAACAGCGACACCCTATGGGAAGGCGGTGCTTTTGATTATGGCTCTGCATCTTACGGATGGGGAGAATACAATTCGGTGACTCACCATGTAACCGGAACAATTGTTTATGTTTTGAAATATGCGGATGGCAATTTCAAAAAATTCATGATTGATGATTTTTATAACGGCTATACTTTCAAATATGCCAACTGGAACACTACAAATTCAACTTGGGAAAATCCACAAACCGTAGTTCTTCCAAATTCTGAAAATCAGGGGAAATTATTTAATTTCTACAGCCTTACTCAAAACCAATCCGTAGTGGCTTCACCTGATTTAGAAAACTGGGATTTAGTTTTTCAGACTTATACAACTGATTTAGAAATTATGTACCCTGTCATTGGTGCTTTACAAAATCCAAATGTAACCGTTGCAAAAAGTACTAATACCAATGTGAATTCAATTGACGAATCAGAGTATAAAGAAGAAATCAATACAGTTGGTTACGATTGGAAACAATTTGACGGAAGTGGATACATTGTAGATTCTGATACTTATTATTTCCTGAAATACAACAACGGTAAAGTTTTCCGTTTTCATTTCATTTCATTCGATGGTTCTTCCACCGGGAATTTTGAATTGGCTTACGAAGATGTAACCGGGCAAATGTCTGTTTTGAATTTTGATGAGAAAAATTCACTAAGCATTTATCCGAATCCAGTTAAAGGAAAAATTTTGAATTTGCTGTATGAATCCAATGAAATCCAGCCGGCAAAAGTTGAAATTTATGATATGACCGGAAAATTAGTAGCACAAGAACAATTACAATCCAACGGTTATTTTAACCATAAAATCAACTTGAATCACTTATCAAAAGGTATTTATATTTTAAAGTTCAATTCCGGAAAATATTCCGACACAAAGAAAATTGTAATTGAGTAAACTCAAAAATGATTTTCGCTGAATTTATTTGCTTATTTAGAAAAGGTTGCATTCGCTTGAATGCAACCTTTTTAATTTCAATACAATTAAATATATTTTCAGGAAAAAATTATTTAACTTTGAGAAATTAACCATTTTAGATAGTACATTAGCACTTTAGACAAAACAACATGAGATATTTTCTTTTATTTTCAATCCTTTTTGCATTTTTTTCATGCAAAGACGAAGATTCCTCATCAGATGATTACACATCAGAACAAGCGATAATTCCTCATATCTACATTAATATAGACAACAATGAAGAAGTGATAGAAAAAGGCACTTATCTTTCAGCTGATATTACCATAGATGGAAAAAATAAATACGACAGCTATTCCGGAAGAACCGAAATCAGAGGACGTGGAAACGATAGTTGGAATTATCCTAAAAAACCGTATCGAATCAAATTAGAGAGTAAGACTTCATTATTCGGACTCGCTCCTTACAAATCCTGGATTCTTCTTTCAGAATATTTAGATGGTTCCATGCTTTATAATTCTATTCCTTTTGAAACGGCAAGAATATTAGGAATTCCGTTTACCAACCACGTCATTCCCGTAGAACTTACAATTAATGGCGAGTACAGAGGTTTTTATGCCTTTATGGAGCACAAAGAAGTCGGTCCGAATCGAATAGATGTAGGAGAAGATGGCGTATTACTCGAATTAGACACTTATTTTGATGAAGATTGGCAATTCAAATCAGAAAAATTCGATTTACCTGTCATGATTGCCCATCCGGAGGATATAAATCAACAGAAATTCAATCAAATTAAAAATGATTTTGAAACTTTTGAAAGCTTAGTGGCAGACCCTTCTTTTCCAAACAACAATTATTTAGATTATTTTGATGATTTGTCTTTTGTAAATTATATGATTGTCTATGAATTAACCCAAAACACAGAAATCAACCACCCTAAAAGCACTTATATCAATAAATTAGCCGGTGGAAAATACAGAATGGGAATTATTTGGGATTTTGATTGGGCGTATGGTTATTCGTTCAATCAACAACATTATAATCTGAATACGGTAGATAAACCCATATTTGTTAATGGAAGTTATGTAGGAAAAAACTTCTTTAGTAAATTCATGGAAGATCCACATATCCGAAATCTTTTCAAAGAAAGATGGAATTGGTTTCGGTCAAATCATTTTGAAAAATTAAAAAATCATGTAAAAGATTATGCCGATTTGGTAGGTCAGGCGATTGAAGCCGATCATCAAGTTTGGGGAGCAAGAAATTCATCAGGAAATATCGAAAATGATTTACAAAACACACTGAATTGGTTAGATGCACGTGCGGCTTATCTCGATAATTATGTCAATTCATTTAACTAAATTTTCATTTTTTAATTAAATTTTTATGTGGTTTTAGGAATTCTCAAACAAATTCCGAAATCAAATGTGCAGCTGTTTTCGCTGTTTGATTATCCCTATCATATTCCGGATTATATTCCACAACATCAAACAATTTAATTTTTCCCGAACGAAGAATGGTTTGAACAATAGATTTCACCTGAAAAATATTTAATCCATTAACACAAGGTGCACTTACGCCCGGTGCAAAGGCAGCATCCAACACGTCCAAATCCAAACTTAAGTAAACCGAATCGAATTTTTGAATAAAATCCTCCAATTTCCGCAAAGCAAAATTCAAATCAATGTGAATTTCATCTGCTAAAATCACTTCAGTTCCCAATTCTTTAGCTCGTTCAAAAAGAGCTGCCGTATTAGCTGTTTTTTGAATTCCAACAACAAAATAATGAAATTCTTTTCCATGAGTTTGACAATGATATGCCATTTCAAAAAAAGGAGTTCCGGAAGTACTGTGTTCCACCGGAACACGAAGGTCAAAATGCGCATCAATATTGATGATTCCGATGTTTTCAAAATGTTGTTCCGTTCCCAGAAAATTACCAAAAGCTGTTTCGTGCCCGCCTCCCAATACAATTGGAAAAAAATTATTCCGAATCAATTCCGACACACATTCCACTTGAATTCCTCTTGCTTTTTCTAAATTTTCATCATTCAAAACAATGTTTCCAAAATCAAAAATCGACTTTTTTGACTCCAAATCATAAGGTAAATTTGCCAAAGCTTTCCGAATTAAATCCGGAGCTTTTTTTGCGCCAATTCTTCCTTTATTTCTGCGTACACCTTCATCCGAGCAAAATCCGAGCAAAGCAATATTCGGTTCTGTTTGTCGTGCTAAAGCACTGAAATTTTTAAGTTGAATTTTTTGATGCCAGCGAATTCCTAAATCTCCGTCCTCATCGTCAGTTCGACCTGTCCAAATGTTTTTATTTGTAATTTCTAACATAATCATCCAAATTTAGGAATATTCCATTTAAAATAAATAGCCAATAAGCGAATAGCGATAATACTCAATCCGGAAACAATAAAGTTAAACGTTCGGTCCACACCAAAATTATTTAAAACCAAAAATAAAACAGCTCCCAGCAAACATGCTGTGGCATAGACTTCTCTACGGAATAATACCGGAGTTTCATTAATTAAAGTATCCCGAAGCACACCTCCCATAACGGCTGAAAACATTCCCATAATAGCAGCAATAACCGGATGAAAACCTAAATCTAATGTTTTTGCTGTTCCTAAAACGGTAAATAATGCAATTCCCATAGTGTCAAAAAGTGTAAGTTCTTTTCGGTATTTATGAATGGAACTGTTCAAAATCCGCATAAGTACAATTCCACCTATGATGGCATAAATAAAATTCACATCATTAATCCAAACCAAAGGATAACTTCCAAGTAATACATCCCGAAGGCTACCCCCTCCGATTGCAGTAATGAATCCGACAAAAGTTACACCAAACCAATCATTTCCTGACCGTTCATCAGCTGCCGATGCTCCCGAAATTGCAAAAACAATGGTTCCTAAGATTTCAAAAATATACTGAATCTGCATTTAGTTTGATTTTAATTGAATTTTTTAAATTCCCCACAAAGTAAAGGATAAATCGGCAGAAAACATTCAATAAACCACCGGCACCAAAGTATTGATTTCTACTTTATTTTCCTTTATAAGGACTTGCATTATAGTACGCCATGGCTTTAGGCATAATTTGTTGAATTTGCTTGATTCGATTTCCGTTATCCGGGTGTGTACTTAAAAATTCCGGTGATTTACCTTGTCCTTTTGAAGCCGCTTCCATTCTTTGCCAAAAAGAAATAGCTTCTTGTGGATTATATCCTGCCATCGCCATCAAATAAAGTCCTGCCTGGTCGGCATCCAATTCCATTTTTCTTCCGTATTTTAACATTGTCAATCCGGCTCCTACCGGATACAACTGATTGAAAGTGTTTTTCCAATTCTCATTTGAAATTGCCACATTTCCTCCCATCATAATACCTTGTGCCAACAAACCATTACTCACTTGTTCGGCACTATGTCCTGCCAAAGCATGAGCCACTTCATGCCCCATCACAACGGCAACTCCGGCTTCTCCCTGACAAACCGGCAAAATTCCGGTATAAAAAGCAACTTTACCTCCGGGCATACACCATGCATTCAATTGGTCGCTTTTAATCAAAGTAAATTGCCATTCATATCCTTTTAAATCATTACTTTTTCCAATTTCTGCATAAAATTTCTCAGCTGCATATTTAATTCTTTGACCAACATTATGAATCATCTTAGCGTCAGCAGAGGTTTTATCTATCTGACTTTCAGAAATCACCTGATTGTATTGTGCAAAAGATTGAGGAAACAAATCAGAATTAGAAACCCAGGAAAGAGATTTGCGACCGGTTAAAGGATTGGTTGCGCAAGCAACAATAAGCAAAAAAAGAAAGCCGGAAAGCAAGAAAAAATATTTTTTCGATTTCATACCATTTAATTTTGTAAGCTATATTTATTCTAACGAATTTATCCTAATTTTCGTTTAATTTCATTCAATTTCATTAATGCTTCTACCGGAGTTAAAGTATTAATATCAATCCCTAATAATTCCTCACGAAGTGCTTCCAAAATAGGGTCATCCAATTGAAAAAAACTTAATTGCATATTTTCCTGAGTGATTTTATGGGTTTTATCCGCCATTTTTTCATTGACTTGCGAACTTTCCAAAGTTTTCAAAACTTCATTTGCTCTTTTTAATACCCATTGCGGCATTCCTGCCATTTTTGCTACATGAATTCCAAAACTGTGTTCACTTCCGCCCGGCACTAATTTTCGTAGAAATAAAATCGTGTCTTTAGCTTCTTTTACACTGACATTGTAATTTTTAATCCGCGGAAAAGTTTTTGTCATTTCGTTTAACTCATGATAATGCGTTGCAAATAAAGTTTTAGGATGAAATTTTCCTTCGTGTAAATATTCCGAAATCGCCCAAGCAATGGAAATTCCATCATAGGTACTCGTTCCCCTTCCAATTTCATCAAGAAGAATCAAACTTCTATCCGATAAATTATTGAGAATACTGGCAGTTTCATTCATTTCCACCATAAAAGTAGATTCACCCGAAGAGATATTATCCGAAGCACCTACTCGTGTAAAAATCTTATCAACAACACCAATTTCTGCACTTTTTGCCGGAACAAAACTTCCAATTTGAGCCATCAAAACAATAAGTGCCGTTTGTCGCAACAAAGCCGATTTTCCCGACATATTCGGCCCTGTAATCATTATAATTTGTTGTTCTTTCGGAACCAAAGAAACACTATTGGCAACATAAACTTCGCCCGGTTTCAGTTGTTTTTCAATCACCGGGTGACGACCGTCTTCAATCAAAATATCCAATTTTTCTGTGATTTGAGGACGTACATAATGATTCTGAACTGCCAATTCCGAAAAAGTGGACAAAACATCCAATTGAGCAATGATTCGTGCTGATTTTTGGATTTCACTCAAATATTGCCAAAGATTTTCTATTAATCCCTGGAACAAAGTCGTTTCCAAAGTAAGGATTTTTTCTTCAGCTCCTAAAATTTGATTCTCATATTCCTTTAATTCTTCTGTTATATACCGTTCTGCATTCACCAAAGTCTGTTTGCGTATCCAATCTTCCGGCACTTTATCTTTGTGCGCATTCCGAACTTCGATATAATAACCGAAAACATTATTAAATGAAATTTTTATTGATGAAATTCCTGTTTTTTCTGATTCTCGAATTCGTAACTCTTCCAAAAAATCTTTTCCATTCAACTGTAAATTTCTGAGTCGGTCTAATTCTTCCGAAATTCCTCTTGCAATCACATTTCCTTTCACAATTTGATGAGGCGGATCATCCGATAAAGTTTGAAATAAACGATTGTAAACTTCTGTCCAATCATTTAATCCGTTCAAAAGAAATTGAATTTGTTTGTCTTTTTGAAGTTTTTGCCGGATTTCTGTCAAAACTTGTAAACTTTGCGCAACTGAAAGCAATTGTCGCGGAGTAATTTTCGCTGTTGAAATTTTGGCTGCCATTCGCTCCAAATCGCTCAATTCGCTTAATTTTTCACGTAAAAAGGAACGTTTTTCATCATTTTTCAAGAAAAACTCAACAATTTCATGACGAGCTTTTATTTTCTCTACTTCTTTCAAAACCATCACAATCCATCGACTCAACAAGCGTGCGCCCATAGCTGAACGGGTTTTATCCAAAACATCACGCAAAGTAACCGCCTGTGGATGAGGAGAATGAGTTAATTCCAAATTCCGAATGGTAAATGGATCCATCCAAACAAAACTATTTTCGTCTAATCGTTGAATTTGAGTGATATGCTGAATCTCGAAATGGTGAGTTTCATCCAAATAAGAAAAAATCGCTCCGGCTGCTATAATTCCTGAATGGAAGTTTTCAATTCCAAATCCTTTGAGCGATTTCACTTTAAAATGCTGTGTTAGTTTATCAAAAGCATAATCGTATTGAAATGCCCAATCTTCGATTTGAAAAGAACTTTTAATTTCCGAAAAATCAATTTTTTTTCGTTTTTGATAAATGACTTCACTCGGGCGAAAACTCTGAATTAATTTATGAAAATGTGCTTTATCACCCTCAGAAATCAAAAATTCACCTGTGGAAATATCGAGTAACGCAATTCCGAAAAAATCATCTTCCGGATGAACGGCCATCAAAAAATTATTGGATTTGGCAGACAAAACTTCGTCATTCAAAGCAACTCCGGGTGTGACCAATTCCGTAACTCCTCTTTTTACAATGGTTTTGGTCATTTTTGGATCTTCCAATTGATCGCAAATTGCTACCCGTAATCCGGCACGAACCAGTTTAGGCAAATAAGTGTCCAAAGCATGATGCGGAAATCCTGCCAATTCAATATGAGAAGCTGCTCCATTTGCTCTTTTGGTCAAAACAATATCCAAAATCTGAGCACAACGAATCGCATCTTCTCCAAAAGTTTCATAAAAATCACCCACGCGAAAAAGCAATAATGCATCCGGATATTTCGCCTTGATGCTGTTGTATTGCTGCATAAGTGGTGTTTCTTTTTTTGCCAATTTAATTCTGATTTAAGAGTGCTAAGTTAGTTATTTTTAAGACAAATTTTCTTTCAGCCAGCTCATCAAATCAAAATAATTTTGAGGAATAATTCCATGTCCGCTTCGGTATTCCCGGTATTGATTTTTGATTCCGAGTTTGTCTAAATAAGGTTTTCCTTTTCGCGCCCATTCTACCGGAATAACTCCATCTTCCGTTCCGTGAGAAATGAAAAAATTCAAATTGGAATAATTGGATGATGGATGAATTTCTCCAATAAAATCCGGCTCAGGATAACCACTCAAAATTGCTATATTTTTTACTTTTTCAGGAAAATTTAATGCAATGGAATAACTCAAAATAGCACCTTGACTGAATCCGCATAAAAATATATTTTCTTTATCCAAGTTTTCTTGTGCACTAATTTCATCCATAAATTTCACCAATTGATTTCTCGATTCTAAAGCTTGTGGAACATTATTGAATTTCTCCATATTCACAAAGTCAATCGCATACCAGGCATACATTCCCGGACTTAATGTATGAGTGGCTCTCACGCTGATTACATAAAATTCGTCGGGCAAATCTTCAGCAAAACTAAATAAATCTTCTTCGTTGCTTCCATAGCCATGAATCAATAAAATCATGGGATTTTGTGGTAATTTTTTTCGTGGTTTTCGTTCTAAATAATGAATTCCTGCCAATGTTTTCATTTTGAGTAAATTAAATCAGGTTTTTTGTTTTGTTAAATAATATTGATAATAAAATGCCGGAATTAAAATCAACACCAGCATAGGCTGAATCAAAAATCGGCGAATATAAAATCCGATGTTTTCACCTATTGAAAATTGAATGCTAATCATATACAAATAAAGCGGTAAAAGGATAATGAAAAATCCGACTAAAACCAAAGCAGTAAACTTTATTTTTGATTTATCTTCAAAAATTAACCCAATGATTCCCAAAGAAATAATCGAATTTAAGGCATATCGAAATCCTATATTTAAAGCTATTTTTTCGGTTTGATAATCCGGAAATTCAGCGTGTAAATAATCACCTTTAAAAAATTGTAAAAACGGGTCGTAAAACAAAGTTTCTTCAAATTTTCTGACCAAAATCAGTCCCAAAATAAGAAGAATAACCAAACTGTATTTGAGCCATTTATTCATTTGTTTTTGTTTTCAAAGCAAAAAACTTCACCCAAATAATCCATAAAACGACAATAGTTCCGTAAATAATAGCCGGAAAAAGATAATCATGTGCTATTTTCTTATATTCTTCGTGGTAAATAAAAATATAATTAAGCCAAGCAATCCGGAGTACATTCATGATTTGAATCACTGCTAATCCGGCAAGAATATAAAGTGTTGTTGGCTTCCAAGTGGTAGAAAACGCTACCACGAAAGAAATAAAAATAATCATAATGGAAACTGCATTGCATCCTTCATTAATGTACGAAGCCCATTTCCCGTCGATTCCGACCCAAACCCAAGGTTTTTTTTCGTCGTCAAGTTGCATGGATTCAAAACCGGCCGTTTCCAAAGTTGAAACGGTACAAGTTGCAATAAATTTACTGTAAGGGTCCGGTAAATTCCGACTGTGGTAATGATTTAAGTATAAATTATAAACTATGACCAAAACAAACCCAACCAGCACAAATTTCAACAAAAAAAGCAGTATTGGTTTAAATTCTTTCATGAAAATGAGAATAACAGCAAAGTTATACTATTTGATGAATAATCCTTTAAATTTGTGCTTTCTAAATCAGATTTTATGAAAGGTTTAAAATTGAGAGTAGATACGATTTTGGGTTCAGATTTGACTTCTGATGAAAAACTTCAAAAAATCTGCCAGCTTTTGCAGGATGAAGTTTCTCACTACAATTGGGTAGGTTTTTATTTTAAAAATGGTGATAAAAATGAACTGAAATTAGGCCCATATATTGGAGCTCCAACCGACCATATTATCATTCCGTACGGAAAAGGAATTTGCGGTCAGGTTGCTGTTTCTAATCAAACTTTTGTTGTTCCGGATGTTTCGGAACAAGATAATTATTTGGCGTGTAGCACAGCAACCCAAGCCGAAATTGTGGTTCCGATTTTTAAAAACGGTGAAAACATTGGTCAAATTGATATTGACAGCCACGAAATCAATCCTTTTGGGAAAGAAGACGAGGATTTATTGCATTATATTTGCCAAAAAGTGGGTGATTTTTACGAATGAAAGAACTACAATACTATTTTCCGAACTTAACTGAAATCCAATTGGAGCAATTTTCAAAATTGAAAGATTTATATGAAGATTGGAATGAAAAAATCAATGTGATTTCCCGAAAAGACACAGAGGAATTGTACATTCGGCATGTACTTCATTCTTTGGGAATCGCTAAAGTAATGATGTTTTCTTCCGGAAGTAAAGTTTTAGATGTAGGGACAGGAGGTGGTTTTCCTGGAATTCCTTTGGCTATTTTATTTCCAGAAGTTGAATTTCATTTAGTGGATTCGATTCAGAAAAAAATTTTAGTTGTTTCTGAAATAGCCAATGCTTTGAATTTGAAAAATGTAAAAGCAGAAACACAACGAGTAGAAAAATTAAAATCCCAATACGATTTTATTGTCAGCCGGGCTGTTACTCAAATGCCAAAATTTGTGAATTGGGTTCGGAATAAAATCAAAAAAGAACATAAAAATCCACTACCCAACGGAATTCTTTACTTAAAAGGCGGAGACTTAACTGATGAATTAAAAGATTTCCCAACTGCCATTGAATATCCGTTGTCGAATTATTTTTCCGAATCTTTTTTTGAAACAAAAAAAGTAGTCTATTTGGCTTTATAGACTGTTTTTTAGCGGTATTGAGCAACAAAAAATATAGGAATTATCGTTTTCTAAGTAAATAGAAATTCTCGTTTAAAATAAAATTTTCGGTCAAATTAATTTTATTTTCATGTTTTTTTGAAAGACTAAAATAATCCTGATGATCAATTATTTCAATTGTCAAGTTTCGGATTTATTCTAATCTCCACCAATCATTTTAGACGTAATTCCTTTTTTATTGGTGAATTCAGCTATCATTATTCCTACTATATGGAAAAAAATAAAGATAGGAAACCAATAAATTCCCCATTTATGAACGGCTTCTATAGTTTTTTTCCACTCCGGGAAAAAAGTATTTTCAAGACAAATCCCGGTTACGGCAGAAATGAGTACAAAAACATAAAAATAGACATACGTCAAGCCTTGAAATCGTTCTTTCAAAGGTTGATTGAGTTTAAAAGGATTAGGAAAACGAATGCCTTTTGTCAGCATATAAATTATTCTCATCAAAAAAGCAAACAGCATGACATAAGCAAATATTTTATGCCATTGCCACATAGGTTCACGAATTGAAGTAGCAATTTCTGTCATTATTTCTTTTGAAATCACATCAGTTTTTTCTTCAATTATTGCAATAATATGATGTTTATTCATCCAGTTCATTCGTAAAAATCCGGTACTAAATAAAATAAGCATCGCGATTGCTGTAACCCAATGCAGTACTCTGTGAACAATTGTAAATTTTTGTTTTATTTCCATAATTTTTGAAAGACTAAACTACTGTTATGTAAACTGTAAAGTTATATAATGTATATCGTATAAAATGGCGATTTGAAAAAAATGAGCATCTTATTCGATAAAAAACTTTCAAATTTCTCAAATTTTGAGCTATCATCTTTATAACAGAAAATCTTCATAATTATTGGGTGTAATAACCTCAAAATCACTTTTATAATTTTCAATAAAAGCTTTTGGAGCTTTCACTTTTGTGTTAAAATTCCATTTGAATTCATAAGCCCTAATTTTTCCGTCCGATTCTTCAATCAAATCAATTTCTTTTTGTTCTTTAGTTCGCCAAAACCAATAATTTGTCCAAATATTTTGATAATCTAATTTCTTTATTCGTTCCGATACCAAATAATTCTCCCACAATTTTCCAATATCTTGTCGTGTTTCTGCCAATGAAAAATCAGCAATCAGTGCATTTCGTACACCATTGTCATAAAAATATATTTTCTTACTGTTTTTCAATTCATTACGAAGATTTCTACTAAAAGAGCTCAATCTAAAAATGACATACGATTGTTCCAAAACCAAAATATACTTTTCCACTGTTTTAGAATCCAGTCCAATCATTTGCCCGATTTCTGAATACGAAACTTGTGAACCAACCTGAAAAGCCAAAGCTTGTAATAATTTTACGATTTTTTCGGGTTTCTTAATCTGTTCCAACATCAAAATATCTTTATAAAGAAAACTATCCGTCAATTGTTTTAAAATTTCTTTTTCCTTTCCTAAATTCATGATGACTTCGGGATAACTGCCATAAACCAAACGATGAAAAAGCGAACGTTTTTCTTCTAAAAGCCCATGATGTTCTACCATTTCTGCAAAGGAAACAGGAAACATTTTGTATTCCCATTTTCTACCCGTTAAGGGTTCATTGATACGATTTGCTAACTCAAAAGAAGAACTTCCTGTTGCGATTAACTGTATTTCAGGAATTGAATCAGTAATCAGTTTTAGCTTCAATCCAATATCCGATATTCTTTGAGCTTCATCAATGACTACGATTTTTTTATTCCCGAAAAACTGTTTTAAACGTACCGAAGTAGCTTTTTCAAAAAGTTCCAAAACATCAGGTTCATCACCATTCAGCCACAAGACATCTTCAGGATTTTCAATACTGTCTTTCAAAAGCGTTGTTTTTCCGACTTGCCTCGCTCCCATTAACACAATTGCTTTGCCCGAATGAAACTTTTCTTTTATCGTATTTTGTAAAATTCGCCGAATCATAATTCATTCATTTCAGCAAAAATACAAATTTTTGGATTTAATTCTTTGTATTTTACAACTTTTTTGGATTTGACTCCAATAATTTTGCAACTTTTTTGGATTTAATTCCAAGAATTTTGCAACTGTTTTGGATTTTAGTTTGTTGTTTTCAAAAATTCAGAAGCTTGTAAGTGTATCTGAAAACTCTATCTTCCAATTTTTTACATAATTAATTCTTCTTATTTTATGAATTTTTGAACTGATATTCGTCGCCCATAATTGTACATTGGATAAAATCGTTTAAAGTGCGTTGGTAAAAAAATAAATAAATTTTAAATAAACTCCTGCTGTTTTTTAATCAAAAATCCGATAAATTAGTACTTTAAAAAGTGTAAATTTACCGCAACAAGCCAAATCCATGCTCAAAGTACAATTTTTAGGAACCGGAACTTCACAAGGAATTCCGATTATAGCAAATGATCATCCGGTTAATTTTTCTGTCGATAAAAAAGACAAACGTCTTCGCTCTTCTGTTTTATTAACAAAAAATGAAAAAAATTTAGTGATTGATTGCGGACCGGATTTCCGTTATCAAATGTTACGTTCAGGAATTCAGTCTTTGGAAGGCGTTTTGTTTACGCACGAACATACCGACCATGTTTTGGGAATTGATGATACGCGTCCGTTTGTTCATCGTTCAAAAAAAGATTTGGATGTTTTTGGAAGTGAAAGAACTTTAAATGATATTCACCAACGATTTCCTTATGTTTTTGCCCAAGAGAAATACCCGGGAATTCCTTCTTTAAACGAGCATATTATTTCTTATGAAGCCTTTGAGTTCGCCGGTTTCCAAATTGAAGCTCTGCCTATTATCCATGGAAAATTACCGATTTACGGATACTTGATTGATCATTGTTTTGCTTATATTACAGATGCCAGTTTTATTTCGGAAGAAGTGATAAATAAAATTAAAAATGTGGAAGTTTTGGTTTTAAATGCTTTACGCAAAACACCCCGGCATTATTCTCATTTCGTCTTAGAAGAAGCTTTAGAAACAGCGGATTTAATTCAACCCGGAAGTTGTTATTTTACACATATTAGTGTAGAGTTGGGTTTCCACGCCGAAGTACAAGCCGAACTTCCAAAAAACCGCTTTCTGGCGTATGACGGTTTGGAGTTGATGATTTAAATTTGTCCAAACAGTTCATTGAAACTCAAAATCGTAGTAAATCCTTTGGAGTGAAAATAATTTTTAAAATCACCATGAGCAGTTATCATTACAAAATCGCCGCCCCAAGCACCTAAACTCTTTACAATTCCCTCATAATCCGGGAAATACACATCTTTCACTTTAGGTAAACCTATTTTAGAAGCTATTATTTCTTCATGAGCAATTACCAAAATTTCAAATTCTTCTTTTGATTCTGTCCGGCTTATATTGTAAGTTAAAGTTGAAATGAGATTCAGCCAATCTTTGTCTTTGGATACGTTTTTATAATGTTGTGTCACACTTTTTTGTGTGTCTTGCTTTTGGTTTAAATGAACAAAAAATAAATTTTCTGTGATTTTGGAAGAAAGCTGAACTTCTTCTATCATTGATTTTTCATTTTTTCTTTGATAGAAAATTGGCGTTTTAGCTTCCGCACAAGCAATATCGTAGCCACTGGTCTGAAAAGTCAACCGATTGAGTTCAAAAGCATCCAACTGAATCCATTGTGCTAAAAGTGAAATCAAAGTGGAACTGCTTCCCAATCCCCAGTTTTTAGGAAAATCCAATGTTGTACTACATCGAATATCCTGATTTTGGTCGTTAAAAAAATTAGGTTTCAATTGTTCTATCGCCAATAGAATTTTATTCAATTTTCCGGCTAATTTTGAATGGGAAGTTTTGAGTAGTTTTAAACTTTTCAATTCCCATTCTGCTGTAAACCACACTTCTTGATTGTGCAAAAAAGCTTCCCAATACAAAATCGGAAATTCTGTTTCCTTTTCAGAATAAGAAACGGTTAAATTCTGTCCGAATCGAGTTGGAATTGCCAATGCCAAAGCACCGTCAATCACCGCATATTCGCCTGAAATCAATAATTTTCCGTTTGCTTTTAATGTCTGCACAAATCAAGATTTTCCATAAAATTATAGCGCAGCCGAACTCGTTACCGCTTCCCGGTTGATTTTCTTAATCAATCCCTGAAGTGTATTTCCCGGTCCTACTTCAATGAATTCTGTAGCTCCGTCTTGTAACATGTTTTGAACCGATTGTGTCCATTTTACCGGTGCGGTTAATTGTGCTATCAGATTTTTCCTGATTTCATCAGGGTTTGTTACAGCTGTTGTTGTAACATTCTGATAAACCGGACAAACCGGTGTATTAAAAACCGTTTGCTGAATTGCTTCTGCCAATTCTTCCTCCGCAGGTTTCATCAAAGGTGAATGAAAAGCTCCGCCAACCGGCAAAATCAAAGCGCGTTTTGCTCCGGCTTCTTTCATTTTTTCACAAGCTTTCTCAACGGCAGGAATTTCTCCTGAAATCACCAATTGCCCCGGACAATTGTAATTTGCTGCTACTACAATTCCTTCTATTTCAGAACAAATTTGTTCTACAATCTCATCATCTAAAGCCAAAATTGCCGCCATAGTCGAAGGATTCATTTCACATGCTTTTTGCATTGCCATTGCTCTTTTATATACCAAATTCAATCCGGACTCAAAAGTCAAAGTTTTATTGGCAACCAAAGCAGATAATTCGCCCAAAGAATGTCCGGCAACCATGTCTGGTGTAAAGTTTTCCAAAGTTTGAGCTAAAATTACAGAATGTAAAAAAACCGCCGGTTGTGTAACTTTTGTCTGTTTTAATTCTTCGGTGGTTCCTTCAAACATGATTTTGGAAATTTCAAATCCTAACTGTTCATCGGCTTTTTGAAATAATTCTTTGGCTTTTGCTGAATTGTCATATAAATCTTTTCCCATTCCGGTAAATTGGGCGCCTTGTCCCGGAAAAACGTATGCTTTCATTTTTTTGTTTTTAAATTTTATACTGAATTAAAACTCACCTACTTATCTTCTTTTTAATCAAAAAACGAAAGTCGGCTTGTTGTTCAAATATACTCTTTATTTCTTTTTCTTTTGTTTTTCTTTCTCTTTCTCAGTTTCCCACATTTTTGATAAGAACAAATAACGCTTAAAAACAGAATGAGAATGTAGTTTGGAAATAATATACCCTTCACTTCCATCCAAAACGCCTAATCGGATAACATAGTGATGTACAAAACGGTACCATGGTTTTATCCAAAAATGAAATGCATTGGGTTTTAATCTTTTTTTGAATAATTCTTTGGCTCTGAGTATGGAATATTGAGTCAATTTCCGGTCATATTCTTCAACTGAAAAATAAGAATAATGATCTAATTTATTGGTCAAATATTTTACTTTTCCTTGGCTATCAATCAATTCATGCACCAATCGTCCTTCTCCGTATCGGTTTTTGGATTTTTTAAATAGTCGAATCACTTTATCGTTTTGCCAACCCGAATGTTTGATGTATTTATCCATAAAATAAAAACGACGATAAACCATAAAAGCGTCTGCATTATTTTTCTTGATTTCGTCGAGCATTTCAAAAATCAAAGCTTTTGGAATTCGTTCATCGGCATCAAAGAAAGTTACCCATTCATTTTTGGCTTGGTCAATAGCATAATTTTTTTGTGCAGTAAAGTTGTCAAATTTTCGGACGATAAATCTGACTTTTGGGTGTTCTTTAGCGATTTTGGCCGTTTTATCGGTACTTTCTGAATCGACAATCACAATTTCATCAGCATACCAAGCTTCTTCCAAGTATTTTTGAATGTTTCTTTCTTCGTTATACGTAATCAATAAAGCCGATATTTTAGGTAATTCTTCAGAAAATTCTTTTGGCAGAGTGATTTTTCCAAAATTCTGTTGCAAAAATTGATCACATTCTTTTCTTACATAATCAAATTTCAATTCTTTATAATATTTGTGTGTGTGTTTCAATAATTTTTTTTCTGAAGTTTTATTGACAAATTGTTGTTTTAAATCCTGTAAATGAACGCTTACATGTCGTTTTCCATCTTCAAAACAACCCCAATCTTTTGGAAATTTATGTGGTGAATAAATACTAAAAGTAGGAATATCCAATGCTTTTGACATATTAACCGCTCCTCCTTCATTTCCCACAAAAGCATCGCAATGATACAGGATTTTTAAAAATTCCCGAACGTTTTTGCCCATTACATCCAAATAAATTTTATCCATCGAGGATAAACCGGATTTGATTTTATCTACCGTTGGTTGCTGATTAGGAATGTAATTGAATAAAATATTGAAATTATAATAGTTTTGGATATGCGCAATTAACTTTGTCATATAATCAATTGGCCAAGATTTATCTTCTCCACTTCCCAAAATTCCAATCATCAAAGTTTTTCGTGAAAAGTCAATTTTTGCTGTTTCTAAAATTTTTCTTCCTTCTTCAATTTCTTCTTGTGTCAAATAAATTTTCGGATGTAATTGCAACTTAAAATCGTCTTCAACCAAAGGTAAAATAAGACCTACTCTATTGTCAATCGCTGTACAACAAGTGGATTCAGAAGGTAATTTAGCTTTTTCAATCACATCTGTATAAATGTGTTTAAACAAAGGTTTGTTGTAACTAATTCTTTGCTTAGCTTTTGATTTCAAGCTGATAAAACGGCTTTGTAATTTAGCATAAGGGTCAATTAAAATATCGTATTGTTCATCTCGAATTTGATTGGCATAATGCAAAAGAACCGGGATTTTTTTTAGTTGTTTATCATCAAATGAAATGATTTTATCAATAAACGGATTATTTTCCAAAACTGCCACAGCCGGTTTATAACACAAAAAATCAACTCGGATTTCCGAATCCATATTTTTGAGGTTCTCAGCAATTACAGAGGAAGCCAAAACGTCTCCTATGTATTTATTTTGTATGATTAAAGCCTTCTTCAAAAGAATCTATTGTGGTTTTATTTTTTATAATTCGGTTATTGTATTGTTGGATATATGCTTTTATTTTACTTTCAAATTCTTCTTTCGGATAATAGTCTAAATCATTTTCCAATGTTTTATCTTTTTCAATATCGTTTACTTTGATAATCGATTTTCCATCAAAACAAACATAATAATTATCAATAATAAAATGATACAATCCCTGATTGTAATTAGCAACTATTCTTCCTTCGGTTTTGGAAGGAGGATTTCCATAACTGAAAATTCTTCCTGAATAATTGAGATAATTTAAAGTTTCTGGCAAAATATCAATTTGCTCAATTAATTTAGTACTTTTTTGATGAATTTCCGGCTGAGAAGGGTCAATCATTAAAATCGGAATTTTATAATTCCCAACAGCACTGGAATAATATGAATTAGTTTTGTCATCGCCCGAAGTATGGTCTGCGGTAATGATGAACAAAGTATTGGCATACCAATCTTCTTTTTGAATGGATTTGAAAAATTGACGAACAGCAAAATCCGTATAGCTTATGGATTCATGAATAATACGGTTTCCTTTTGAGAATTTATCTTTGTATTTCTCGGGAATTGTATAAGGATTATGAGAAGAAATAGTGAATAAAGTGGCAAAAAACGGTTCTTGAAAAGTGATTAATTTCCGATTCGTAAATTGAAGAAATTCTTCATCGAAAATCCCCCAAACACCGTCTTCTGCTTTAGGGTCGTTCCAGTCAAAATCTTCTTTTCCGTAATATTCATCAAATCCTACTGCATTGCAAAATTGATAAAAATTCTGACTTCCTGTAAAAGCACCATGAAAAAATGCAGTGTGATAGCCTTTTTCTTTTAAAATTTTACTGAATCCATCCACTTTATTAAAAGAATAAGGCGATGAAATATACGAAATTTCCATTAAATACGGAATGGAAGTAATCGTAGAAGGAACGGCATCAATAGAACGTCTGCCATTGGCGTAGGCATTGACAAAATACAAACTGTTTTGTGCCAGTGAATCAATAAAAGGCGTGAGCGGTTTTCCATCAAATTCTAAAAATAAATTTTCTTCACCAAAACTTTCTAAAATCAAAAGAACGATATTCTTTTTTTGAAATTCTCCTTCATTTTCCAAATGAATGAACGGTTGATAAATTTCGGCTATTTTATTTTCTTCAAAAAAATGAATTTCTTTAATATTTTCTTTTTTTGAAATGGTTTTTAAAATTGAAAAAGGCGTGTTTAATACCAACGAAGTATTATCTGCATTGTTTGTATAACGAATCGAATCCACAATTCGCAACGGATTCCGCTGGAATCCTCCT
>JAQVDG010000236.1 GCA_028698395.1 Weeksellaceae bacterium | reverse complement strand
TAAAAATTTTCTCAACAATCCGCCATCAGCTCCGGAAGTAAAGCGGATTCCACTTGAATATAAAAATGTGCAGCATCCGGTTGCTAAAAGATTAATTGAAATAGCATTAGAAAAGCAATCCAATCTCATTGCTTCGGCAGACTTAATTACTTCGGCAGAGTTGGTGAATTTTGCTCATCAGGTGGGTGAACATATCGTAGCATTAAAATTACATTCCGATATTATTCGCGATTTTAATTTGGATTTAATTCAAGAATTACAAAAAACAGCCAAAGAAAAGAAGTTTTTATTATTTGAAGACCGTAAGTTTGGCGACATTGGAAGTACGCAAGAACTACAATTTAAACAAGGAATTTACTCCATTGCAAATTGGGCAGATATGATTACTTCTCATGTAATTGGGGGAGAAGAAAGTTTGAAAGTTTTTGAAAACGTAGGCGTAGTTGCCATTGTTGAGATGTCGTCCAAAGGAACTCTGACAGATGATTATTATATAGGAAAAGCACTGAATGTTGCCGAAAAATCAGCAAATGTATTAGGCGTAGTGGCTCAGCGAAAAGTAAGTGACGAATTGTTGTTGTTTACACCGGGCGTAAACATTAGTTCTAAAGGAGATTCTAAAGGGCAGCAATACAACACACCGGAGCGTGTTTTTCAGGTTTATCATACTGATTTTATGATTGTGGGAAGAGGAATTTATAAAGCAATTGATCCAAAAGCAGCAGCCCGGGAATATCAAATATTGGGTTGGAATGCCTATTTAGAAAGTATAAATGACGACATATAAAAGATTTAAATTTTCTCATCCCGAAAAATGAATTTAGGAAAACTTATTTTTCAATTTGGGATTTGAAAATGTATTTGCTTATTTTGTAAAAGATTAATTTAAAACCTAACCAATGAAAAAGTTCAGCTTATTTTTAATTATTTCTTTTATAGCAATTTCTGTTTCAGCACAAAAACTTTGGTTGTCCGGCTATTATTCTCAGTCAACACTTGAATATTTAGAAAACGCAAAATCCGTTAAAACGCCCGCAGTATGGATGGGTGGCATTCCTAAAAACGATGCTAATGTTGTGGTTTATGGAGAATTCCAAACCGACAGCAAAGGAAAAAGCTATTTTTTTATAGAAAAATCGCATGAAAGCGTCGCACTTAAATCCGGCCCATTTGAAAGAATAACCTATAATTGTCCGATTGGCTCAGAAGAGGGTAAAATCATGACATCCGGCAAAGGAGAAGAATATGTCAGTTTTATTCCTTTAGGAGAAAAAGGAAATATTTCAGTAACGCGTGCCGCATGGGGAATAAAGACCTGCAATGGAAATACGTATAATGTCTATTATATTTTTGACGGAAAAATCACAAAAGAGGGAGTTCAACAGGAAAAAAAGAAAACAACAAATTCACCGATTGATAAATCATTGGATAGAGTTCAGGATGAGCTCAAAAAAAAATCAGAAAATAAAAGTACCGGCTCAATAAATAATACAGGTTCTTCTGTTTCAAAAAAAGAAGCGGAAGAAGCATTGGCTTATCACAATAAAGCACGAAGAGATGTGGGGGTTGGCGCACTTTCATGGTCAGTAGAACTTAGTCAGTATGCACAAGAATGGGCTGATTATCTTGCCCGTAATAATTGTACTTTTGAACACCGTTCCACTTTAGGGAAAAACAACAAAAATTATGGAGAAAATCTTTTCTGGGGAAATGGTACTGTTTATACTTCTTTAGATGCCTCTAAGAGTTGGTACAATGAAATTAAAGATTTCAAAAATGTACCTTTGAACTCTTCAAATTGGAGGATTGCAGGGCATTATACCCAAATGGTTTGGAAAAACACAAAAGAAGTGGGAATGGGGGTTGCCCGATGTTCCAATGGAAGTTATATTATTGTTGCTAATTATAACCCACCGGGAAATTATTTGGGACAAAAAGCATATTGATTTTACGAAAATAGTGGGTTTTATTACCCAATAGAAGAATTATTCAGCTATTTTTTTCTGAAAAATCACTTTTATCAGAAGAGCTTCCACATTTTCCACAACCACTACTACAAGAACTTTTCGATCCCATAGAATCCTTTACTAATTTTACAACATAGACAAGGGCGATTAAAAAAACGACAGCTATAAAAATATATTGAATGGTGGTTTGCATGTTGCAAACTTACAAATTATAAAGAAACAGATTGAATAGTTATTCTTAATTTTTTTCCAAAGCCTGTTGTAAATCAGCCAATAAATCGTCTATATCTTCAACGCCCACACTCAAGCGGATTAAATCATCTGAAATTCCTTTTTCTATCCGGATTTCAGCCGGAATAGAAGCGTGCGTCATGGAAGCCGGATGATTGGCTAAAGACTCGATTCCACCTAAGCTTTCGGCAAGAGTAAAAATTTTCAGGCTTTCTAAAAATTTAACTGCATCTGATTTTTCTCCTGATTTAAAGTTAAAAGAAACCATTCCACCGAAGCCTCGCATTTGCCTTTTGGCCGTTTCATAACCGGGATGACTTACTAATCCGGGATAAAAAACTTGTTTGATTTTTGGGTGTTGATTTAGAAATTCGGCTACTTTTTCTCCATTTTCGCAATGTCTTTGCATTCGTAAATGAAGCGTTTTAATTCCTCTTAAAACCAAATAAGAATCCTGAGGGCCTAAAACCCCACCACCTGCAAATAGTTGAAAATGAATTTCTTCTGCTAATTTTTCGTTTTTAACAATTAAAGCACCCGCCACAACATCGGAATGACCGTTTAAATATTTGGTAGCGGAGTGCATAACAATGTCTGCTCCTAAATCCAAAGGATTTTGCAAATACGGCGAAGCAAAAGTATTGTCCACGGCAACCCTAATGTTTTTTTCTTTTGCTAAATCACAAACCTTTTGAATATCAACGATTTTCATTAAAGGATTGGTTGGAGTTTCAACCCAAATTAACTTGGTTTTATCTGAAATTTTTTCATTTATAGCAGTTAAATCGCTTAAATCCACAAAATGGAATTTCAATCCATATTTTTCATAAATTCGGGTAAACATTCGATAAGAACCTCCATACAAATCGTCCATTGCAATGATTTCATCGCCCGGATGGAGTAATTTCATTACCGCATCCGTTGCAGCTAATCCGGAGCTGAAAGCAAATCCATGCGTTCCGTTTTCAATACTCGCCAAAGCATTTTCCAATGCCGTTCTCGTAGGATTTGCCGCACGAGAATATTCGTAACCTTTGTGTACGCCCGGGCTGCTTTGTGCAAAAGTGGAAGTTTGGAATATAGGTACCATTACAGCTCCTGTAGAAGCCTCAACTTCTTGATTGCCATGTATAGTTTTTGTGTTGAATTTCATGATTTATGAATTTTCCGGATGAATTATTCATTAATATATAATATTTTTTCTTCAATGGGTTTGCGGTTTCCTTCTATTAATTCCTGTGATATTTTTCCCATGTAAAAGATACCGATACAATTTTCATTTTCTTCTAAATCAACAAATTTGTTAATTTTTGAAATCATAGAGGGAGAAGACCAATAGGAACCTATTTTCAATGAAGTACACATGAGCCACATATTCTGAACAGCCGCCGAAACGGCAGCTAATTCTTCCCATTCAGGAAGTAATCCGGATTTTTTCATGCAAATCAGTATGATTTTGTCCGAAAGCAGAGATTTATCGACTAAACCTTTGGCTTTTCGTTCACTTTGTAATTCGGGTTTCGTATTTTCTTTATATTGTGTCAACATAAAATCAGCAAAACGTTTTTTCGCATTGCCTTGAATTACTTTAAAACGCCACGGTTCTGTTCGTTTATGATTGGGTGCCCAGTTAGCACTTTCTAAGATTAAATCAAGTTCTGATTGGGTGATTTCCTCATTAGAATATTGAACAGGCGTAACCGTTCTTCGCTTTTTAATGATGGATAATAAGTCAGTTGCATTCATTTTATTCGAATAAAAAATAATTGGAGGTAAAGTTAGCCAAACTTTTGGTAAAACAAATTACTTAATTTTTAATTCAAACGGCATTCTGACTTGTACACCATTGAATTCTTTCATTGATTTGAGTTGTAAATAAACTTGATAATTGGCTTCGCCCAATTCTTGTTTTAGGAAAGTTTCTGTTTTTGTGGACTGGAAACTTTCAAAAAACTCTTCCCAACCGCCTTTTCGGATAGGATAATTCAATAAAGAGTATTTTTCTAATCCTACTTTTTCAGCTGCAAACTGAATAGCATCTTCCAAAGATCCAAAATCATCAATTAATCCTAATTTTAATGCTTCTACTCCTGACCAAACACGACCGCCACCAACGGCATCAACTTCTTCATAAGTCATATTTCGACCATTCATAACATGATGAACAAACACGGAATAAACCCCTTCGGTCATATTTGTCATGGTTTGTAGTCCGGTTTCACTTAATGGTTGAAAAAGAGAATGTAAAAAATTTGCATTTTCATTTGTGTTCACATAATCGGTGGTTAATCCTACATTATTAATCATG
>JAQVDG010000235.1 GCA_028698395.1 Weeksellaceae bacterium | reverse complement strand
TAATAGATTTTCCGGCATTTACAGAAAAACCAACCGTTCCTTCTGAACCGCTTACCCAAAATATAAATTCATCTAAAACAGCTAATCCCCGAAAAGAAATTTCTTGTTTATCCAAATTAAGCATCTGAATCTGCTGACCGAAAATTCCGATTGAACAAAAAAAACTTATAAATAAGAAAATATTTTTTTTCATTGAAACTGTTTTAATAATCTACTGTTAAGTTAAATGTATAACGTTCAAAACAAAATTCCAAAACATTGATAATGAATTTTTTATACATTATACAATTTTACTATTTACATAACACTACATTTTACTTTTAACCGATTACTGCATCGGACGAACCACAAAAAAACCTTTTGAACTCACTGAGTCAATCTGAATTTTGGTTCCGGCTACAATATCGTGATTAAAATCCGTTACAGCATCCACAATACGCTGAGTTCCATCGATAGAAATTTTAATTTTGCCGGTAAAAGAACGGTTTTTTCCAATGAGTTCAAGCACCTCACCTACTCGGTTCATGCTGGTAAAAACCTCAGGACGATAACTTTCTTTTAATTTTTGTGTAAAATAAAACAAAACTACCATAATAACCATGAATAAAACTCCACTAAAAAACCCCAGTAACAAAGAAATACTTAAACTTAAGCCTTGGTAAAGTCCGGAAATACTCACCCAGCCAAACATGGAGAAAAAAGCTGTTATATTTTTAAATGCAAAAAATCGTGAAAATAAATGCTGTCTTTTTCTGCCCGGATGATTTTGTGCAATGGTAGAAAGGAATTGAATAAAAAATGATACGCTGAATACTATGGAAATTATCCATAACAATTGCTCATACCAAAATAATGTCTTAAACCAATCCCACATTTTGCTTAATTTAAAATTAACCCACTAATAAATAGCACACTAACGTTAAAATTGATTAACTTATTCCATTTTCAAACGGCTAAATTACACAAATTATTGCATTTCTTTAACATTTTTATAGTTTTTTTTAACAATTCGCGTTTTGATTCTGTTTGATATTTTATTTCTTTGCAGTATGATTCGTTGGCTTATATTTTTCCTTTTTACAGGATTACTTGAAATTTACACTTGGCAAGCTGTAAAAGTCGTTTTTGAAAATAAATGGATACACCGGATTTATTTGATTCTTTCTTTTTTAGTGTTTTTATTTATCCTTATTTCATTATTGAAATTTGACCGAAAAGTAGGACAAAACCAGTTGACTCTCATTACTTTTGGACTTTTGCTTTTGGTTTATCTTCCCAAACTCATTATTACTGTTTTTTTACTTTCAGAAGACATTTTCAGAGTTTTATCCGGTAGTTTTCGTTATTTTTCCTCTTCCTCTTCTTCCTTTTTACCAGAAAGAAGAAAATTCATCAGTCAACTTTCATTGGGAATTGCTGCAATTCCTTTTTTATCCTTGATTCATGGAATTTCCAAAGGAAGATACAACTTTAAAGTAAAAAAATCTACTGTTTTTTTTGATGATTTACCTTTTGATTTTGATGGGTTAAAAATTTTACACTTATCAGATTTTCATGTCGGCAGTTTGGACAATCCTGAAAAAATCAAATATGGAATTAACTTAATCAATCAACAAGATTTTGATTTACTTGTTTTTACAGGAGATATCGTCAATTCTCATGCATCAGAAATGGATGATTGGTACACTGTTTTTTCAGAAATAAAAACCCCTCAATTCGGTAAATTTTCCATTTTGGGAAACCATGATTACGGTGAATATCTTGAGTGGGATTCGCAAAAAGAAAAAGAGGCTAATTTTAAAGCAATTCAAGCGATTCATCCTAAAATCGGATTTGATTTACTTCTAAATGAAAATCGAAAAATACGGAAAGGAAATTCTGAAATTACGCTAATCGGAGTGGAAAACTGGGGAGAAAAATTCAAAAAAGCAGGTGATTTAGCTAAAGCTTCTGAAAATATAAACTCAAGAGATTTTAAAATTTTACTAACACACGATCCTTCACATTGGGATATTGAAGTTCAGAATCATCCGTTAAATTATCAATTAACTCTATGCGGGCACACGCATGGAATGCAATTTGGCATTGAAATTCCGGGTTATGTAAAATGGAGTCCGGTACAATATGTTTATAAACACTGGGCAGGATTGTACCAAAACAAAGACCGTTATTTGTATGTGAATCGAGGATTTGGTTATCATGCTTATCCAGGACGAGTAGGAATTTGGCCGGAAATTACTTTATTGGAAATTAAGAAGAAAAACTAAACTCTTTGTTATTTTTTATTTACAATTGTAGAATGTAAAAATTGAATTTTCCACTTTCCGTTTTCCTTTACCAAATTAGCGTTTCCCAACCAGTGAAATTTTGAAATCACAACTCCATCCATGCTATAATCAGCATAATTCTGATAATATATCCAAGCGTAATCACCTTGAATTGTTGTTTTCAGGAATTCAAACGAATTTTCTCTCTTAAATGTGTATTGCTTATTTTCTTCACTTTGAAACTGTGATTTCAATTCTTGTAAAAATTCTGTCATAGAATCCGGTGTATGAATGACTCCATTCTCAAAAAAAATAGCATCTGCGGTAAAATATTCTTGAATTTTTTCGATTTTGAATTCAGAAAACACGTCTTCAACCATGTTTTGAATCAAATCTTGGACTTCATTTTCTTCAAAAGATTGTGCTTTTATTCCTGTATTTAGAAGCAATAAAACCGTTAAAATTGTCAATTTCATTATTTTTGAATTTAATTAATCAGAACTTTTGTATTAAATTCTAAGCGTTTTCCTTCTATTTTCAAGATATACACCCCATTTTGTGGTAATCTCAATCGCAATTCGGTTTGAGCTGATTTATTTTCTTGTGTTTGAATTAAATTTCCGTTTGTATCATAAATCCAAACTCTTTCGATTGATTTTTCAGGATTTTCCAAACGAATTACCACTTCTTTCATCGAAGTTGTGTAAACTGTTACATCTTTTCGAGTTTGATATTCCAACTCATCCGTATTCAGTCCAATTCCCCAAATAATGGAAGCAAATTCCGGATGGTCAATATAAGGATTCCGATTCTCTTGAAAAGTATAATAAATGTAATCATTCAAGTCTTTTTCCCGTTGACTTGGCGGATCCATCAAATGCCAAGCAATCAAAACTTCTAAAAAATCATCACTGAAAACTTTGTTAGCAGAACCATCAAACATCGTTTTTACTGCTGCATTGGATGAATTATAAAATCCGGGCATTAAATTTTCATAACAAGTAGCAAAATATAAAAAAACACGAGCAATATCACCTTTAAATTCATCAATAGGTTCCACAACGGTAATTGAGGAGTTTTCTGTAAATTTCCCTTTTAATGTTCCATTTAAACTTTTACACGGTAAATTAGTTGCTCCTGAATTGCACGGTGTTGCATTTTGGGCGTTGGAAACTGTTCCAAATCCATAATTATCACGCCAACCGTTCACCTTACTATCTGCCGGCCAAACATGAAAAGCATCGGAGCGCATGGGTGAATTACTATCAAAATAAGATTGAGGAATCAGATGTTCCCGATTAAAAGCATCGCCTTCATTTGCTCCGGATCCCATAGGGTCGTCCGGATTGTAATTATAGGCATCTGGCCCATCCGGGTTTTCAGAATAAATATCCAATACAGTATCATCTTCCTCATAATAACGGTCTCTAAATCCATTTTTAGCATTTGTTCCGGCATACAAATCCTTTAAAGAATTATAGCTTTGTGAATCAAAATCTTTAATTATAGTGTGTAATTTTGTTTTTAATGTAAAACCCGTTAAGTTTTGAGTCCCGTCATAATATCCGTTTGGAATCTGAGCCAAAGTAGTTATGGAAAGACTTAAAAATAGTAGTACAAAGCTTAAATTTCCTTTTTTCATTATAAAACATTTAATGTTACAAATATATTGAAAAATCAATCGAATGGATTTCTATCTTTTTCAAAAAATTTTCCAATAATATATTGTACATATCAAAATTTGTTTTAATTTTGCGCACTCATTCAGAATAAAAAGAGAAAAAATATTATGGCAACGCATAAGTCAGCATTAAAAAGAATTAGACAGAACGAAGTGAAAAGAGCGAGAAACCGTTATTATCACAAATCAGCACGTACTGCGATTAAAAAATTACGTTCTGAAACTGATAAAGCTGTAGCAGAAGGAGAACTTCCAAAAGTTTCATCTCAAATTGATAAATTGGCTAAACGCAATATTATTCATAAAAATAAAGCGTCTAACTTAAAAAGTAAATTAGCAAAATATATTGCTACTTTAGGATAAAACAAAGGGCCCGTTCGTCTATCGGTTAGGACTTCAGATTTTCATTCTGGCAAGAGGGGTTCGATTCCCCTACGGGCTACTTAAAATCAAAACTGCTTCAAAATTATTGAAGCAGTTTTTTTATTTATAAGAATCCAAAACTACTTTATTATTTCAAAAAATAATTTAACTTTGAACCGATGGGAATTGTACTGAAAGG
>JAQVDG010000234.1 GCA_028698395.1 Weeksellaceae bacterium | reverse complement strand
CTATCGGAAAATCAAATGCAGAAATTGCTGCTTTTGCTTATGAAGAAAAGAATTTATATGCGGTTCAGTTTCATCCGGAAGTATCGCATACCGAATATGGAACTCAATTATTGAAAAACTTTGTCTTTACAATTTGTCAAGCTGAAAAAAATTGGGAAGTTGAAGATTTCATCAGCACTCAGATTCAAAAAATACGAGAAAAAGTAGGTGACAAAAAAGTGATTTTAGGCTTATCAGGTGGCGTAGATTCCTCTGTAGCAGCTGTTTTAATTCACAAAGCTATTGGAAATCAATTGAATTGTATTTTTGTAGATACCGGCTTGCTTCGGAAAGATGAAGGTAAAAAAGTAATTGAAAATTACGGAAAACACTTTCAGATGAACATTAAAATGGTGGATGCTGGAAAACAATTTTTATCAAAATTAACCGGAGTAGATGATCCTGAGAAAAAACGAAAAATCATCGGACACGAATTCATTGAAGTTTTTAATGCTGAAGCTGAAAAATTTAAAGATGCAGAATTTCTGGCACAAGGCACCATTTATCCGGATGTAATTGAATCTGTTTCTATAAAAGGAATGGCAGCCATAAAATCACACCATAATGTAGGCGGATTACCGGATGAAATGAATTTTCAACTGATAGAACCTTTGCGGGAATTATTTAAAGACGAAGTTCGGAAAGTAGGAATTGAACTTGGAATTCCCAAAGAATTAGTTTATCGCCATCCTTTTCCCGGACCGGGATTGGGTGTTCGTATTTTAGGAGCGGTAGATGAAGAAAAAATCCGAATTTTACAAGAAGCTGATGCTATTTTTATAGAAGAATTATATAATCACAATCTATATGACAGTGTAAGTCAGGCATTTGTTGTGCTTTTACCCATAAAATCCGTTGGTGTAATGGGCGATGAAAGAACTTATGAATATACAGCAGTTCTTCGTTCTGCCGATACACTGGATTTTATGACCGCTACTTGGTCAAAACTTCCGTATGACTTTTTAGGAAAGGTTTCTAACCGAATTATCAATGAAGTTAGAGGAATAAACCGAGTAGCTTACGATATTAGCTCAAAACCACCGGCTACAATCGAGTGGGAATAAACAAAATTCAGTGGGTTTTTAAAAAGTTACAATCATTTAATCCTTATACAGAAAGGCTTAACATCCTATTGAGAGAGAGATTGGAATTTTGAAATAAAAACGTTCAGTATATTTTTGGCGGATTGGAAAATAGAATTATATTTGCACTCGCAATTTAAAGCAGACCCGTGGTGTAACGGTAGCACACCAGGTTTTGGTCCTGTTTGTCGGGGTTCGAATCCCTGCGGGTCTACAAAATAAAAGCGTAAATGATTAAAAATTAATCGTTTACGCTTTTTTGTTTTTTGATTATCATCTTCTCGTAACTGTATAAATTAAGCTTATTAAAAAATAATGATATATTAAAAATTGTTGAGAAAAGTACTTGTTATTTTTAAGGCAATCACTCTTTATTGATTTAAAAGAAATCACAGGACTTTATCCGTCAAGACAGACGATTGAAGCGTTTGCGAAAGGTAAAAGCACCGAAAACAGCGAAAAAACTAAACAAGATAACAAATACCATAACACTGAAAAGGAAATAGCAGACAGTAAAACAATGTACTTTCTGGGATAGTCTCATTAAAATTTAGGCTTATGAAATAAATTCAGTATTTTTGCCCCACTTTAAATCCACTGTAACTACATTCTTTTGAGTTCTATCAATCAAATAAAAGACACACTTGCAGCCAGGTTTTCCACCTTGTTTTATTTCTACCGTTTTTTACGGTTTAGAATGTTTTTACTACTGTTTTTCAACTTCATCATGGTTTTATTGGACGGAATCGGAATTACTATGTTTGTTCCTTTGCTTCAAATCACCGATGGAAATGCACACAGTTTGGAAGGTGGAAATAAAAAACTTTTTGATGGTGTAGAAAGTGTTTTTAATTTTCTGCATCTCGAAATCAATGTGATTAATATGCTTTTATTAATCGTATTGATTTTTCTTGCTAAAGCTTTTTTTGTGTTTTTTACCTTAAAATACCAAGTCAATGCACTTCAATTCATCGCAAAATCCATTCGGATAAAGCTAAGTTTGGGTTTAAAAGATTTATCTTATAAAGAATTCGTTTCAGCAGACATTGGACGAATTCAAAACTCGTTAACCGGTGAAGCTTTTGCTGTGGCTCAAGCTTGCAGTCAATATTTGGAAACCATAAAAAACGGAATGATTGTTTTGGTTTATCTTGGTTTTGCCTTTTTTCTGGATTGGAAATTCTCATTATTAGTCATTGTAGGAGGAATTCTAACAAATATTGTTTACAAACGTTTTTACATCAAAACCAAAGATTTATCTCGAGAAATAACCAGCAATAATCACAGCTTTAGCAAATTAGTCATTGAAAGTATCAATCATTTTAAATATTTAAAAGCTTCCGGGAGAAATAAAGAATATACCCAAAGAATGATTGAACAATTGCATGATTTAATCAATAATAAAATTAAAATCGGTGTACTTTCTGCCAAACTTTCTTCTTTAAGAGAACCTATGATGATTTTAATAATTTGTGGTGTAATTGCCTTGCAAGTCACTATTTTTAAATCAACTTTATCTTCGGTTTTAATTATTTTAGTTCTTTTTTACCGAGCCATGGGATACATTATGAATTTACAGACAACTTGGAACAATTATTTAGGTTCCATCGGTTCTTTGGAAAATATTCAGAATTTCGAGAAATTCTTAGATGAAAATAAAGAAATTAAAACCGGAAATCAGACCGTGAATACGATTCAAAGCATTGAATTAAAAAATGTAAATGTATATTACGGTGATTTTAAAGTTTTGAATAATATTAACCTAAAAATCAACCAAAATCAATCGGTTGCTTTCGTTGGAGAATCCGGAGCCGGAAAAACTACTTTGGTCAATGCAATCTGTTCATTGTTGGACATTGATTCCGGCGATTTTTTAGTCAATTCTATTCCTTTCAATACAATCAAAAAATCAGCTTATCGAAGTAAAATCGGCTACATTACTCAAGAACCTACAATTTTTAATGCCGATATTTTTGATAATGTAAGTTTTTGGGAGGAAAGAAGTACCGAAAATTTAGAAAAATTCTGGAAAGTCGTTAGAATGTGTAGTCTTGAAAACTTTATCAAAAATTTACCCAAACAAGAAAAAGAATTATTGGGAAATAATGGAATTAATGTTTCCGGCGGACAAAAACAGAGAATTTCCATCGCCCGTGAACTCTATCGCGACGTTGATTTATTGATTATGGACGAAGCTACTTCTGCACTTGATTCAGAAACAGAAAAAGAAATCAAAGACAGTATCGAAAGTTTACAAGGAAAAGTTACTCTACTTTCAATTGCACATCGTTTATCAACCGTTCGCCATGCTGATATTATTTATTTAATGGATCAAGGAAAAATAATTGCACAAGGTAATTTTGATGAATTAAAACAAAAATCTGATTATTTTAAGCGTTTGGCCGAACTACAAGGAATGTAAACCATGAATCCAAAAGAAATTTCATTTTATGATAAAGTATATGAAATCGTTCGGCAAATTCCTTACGGTCGGGTAACTTCTTATGGAGCTATTGCTGAATTTTTAGGACGAAAAGGTTCGGCAAGAATGGTTGGGTATGCCATGAATCATGCACATCAATACGAAGGTATTCCGGCACATCGCGTAGTTAACCGAAATGGTTTACTGACCGGTAAAATGCACTTTCACCCGCCTACTCTCATGCAACAATTATTAGAAAGTGAAGGAATTAAAGTGCAAAACGATAAAATTCAAAATTTCAAAGAAATTTTCTGGAAGCCTGTATAAAATCTCCTATGCCGGAATATTAACCAAAGGCGACGTTACATTCATTATTTTTTGAGTAAAAGTTTTACCCCGCATAACATTCTGAATCGTCTTAATTAAACTTTCTTCAAACGATTTTCTCATATTTGACTGGTGGTAAATCAAACTTACTTCCCTCATAGGCGTTGGCTCTTCAAAATAACGAATATTTTTTTTGTATTCTTTTGCCAAATCTTCCGTGTGCATAGCAGGAAGCAAAGTCATTCCATATCCTTCATTTGCTAATTTCACTAAAGTATCCAAACTTCCACTGTCTAAACGAATATTCTGATTTTTTAAATTCACTGAATCACAAAGGTTCAGCACATTATTTCGGAAACAATGTCCTTCTTTTAACAGCAAAATATCTTGAATATTCAAATCTTTCAATCCTATTTTTTCTTTAGAATATAATGAATGGCTTGGCGGAATATAAGCCAGCATAGGTTCATAATAAAGTATTTTTTCTACAATTTGTTCCTCATTAAGCGGTGTAACCACAAGCCCGAAATCAAGTGTTCCATCTGCCAATTCCGATAAAATTTCATTGGTTTGTAACTCTTTTATTATCAAACGAGCTTTAGGATAAGTTTTTTGAAATTCTCTGTAAAAAAGAGGTACTAAAGTAGGAAGTACAGTTGG
>JAQVDG010000233.1 GCA_028698395.1 Weeksellaceae bacterium | reverse complement strand
AATAAAAATCAGTTACCATCGGTTGGAGTTGATATAAGTGATAGAAATTCAGGCGAGAACAGTTCAAGTGATGTAATAAAGTTCATGCGGGATGTGTTCTATCGTGATTTCTATAATGTTGTTGCTCACGAACTTGGCATGAAAGAAAGAATGCTGGCAAAACATGCACTGTTTAAACTATTATTCAAGAAGACAAATCGCCCAGACGCATTGCTGCATAGGCTTTCTCAACTTTATCCAATTGTTGTAAATATAATTGCTGAATTTAAAAAACCAGATAAACCAAAAGCCACTGACAAGACCGATGATAACCGTGAAAGTAATTTTTCTGTTTTTCTCCAATGCATTGAAGCAGAGGTTTTTGTCGACAACATATTAAAAAAGCTACGGGAAGAGGGTATACCTTGTTTCACAAGACACGATGCGGTTGTTGTTGTTGACGGGTATCAGGAACAAGCAGAAATCATTGCAAAAAATGTTTTTCAACAATTTGGATTTAAATACAACCATAAGGTTGAAGATAAGTTCTGGGAAGTTGTTGATTATGAGGAATTGGAAGACAGCACGTACATGCAATGGCTATTGGATGAGAGTTTATTAACGGATAATTACGATGTAGAAGGCGCATTTGACGAGCCAGATTATGAAATGATTGATATGGACGAATACGAAACTGAAATATGCAAAAGATTGCTTGAAATTGGAATTCGGGATGATTATTTCGAATATGTAAACGCTGAATTTCCGGAAGATATCTCAAATCTCCCGATGCTTTATCGGGAAGAAAAAAACATCTTCTACGATGATGTTGTTAATTTGAAAGAGGGATATACTTTTTTGCAGGACGAAACCAATCAGCTATTATGCAATTTGATTGAAAGAATATCACAGATGCGTTTGCCTCATAATTGAATATTGAGCAACACTACTCCATTCTACTAAAAAACCGCTCGAAGGACAAGCTAATTGCACCATTTGTTTCTTGAAAATTAAGTGCAAGAGGGGTGGAATACCAAGCAGCAAATTGATGGAGATTACGGCACATGGAAAGATTATAAGGCATTCAAGCGTTTGTTTATCAGCTCAAAATATTCTTTTACTATCTCGCTTCCAATAAAATTCCTGCCGAGTTTTTTAGCAATTTTTAAAGTTGTGCCAGAGCCACTAAACGGGTCATAAATCAAATCGCCTTCATTAGACCATGAATTGATATGGTCTTCTGCAAGTTTTTCAGGGAAAATTGCTGGATGATGGTGGGCAATAGCGTCCTCGGTTGAGTACCCTTTTCCAGTAACATATCTCCAAATATTTATCCGTGGTGAGAATTCTGGAATAGGTTTGAATTTCCTCACAGGAACAAGCTCATCGTTGTTTTTATCTCTGTCAGTTTTTTGTCCGAAATTGGTTGTTCCTGCCCAACGATTATTTTTGTCACAGATTAGGTTAACTGTTTTTGGTTTGCCCTTTGAGAACACAAACATATATTCAAAACACTGTGAATACCTCATGCCATCACGTTTTGCAGGAAACGTTGTGGTATTCTTTTCAAATATCATGGTGTCGTGCAGTCTTAGACCACAGTACTCCTTGAAGAATAACGCCTGTTTGAAAGACGTACCAGTTTCGCTGCCTTTGTACATTCCATCACCAACAACCCAGACGATTACACCACCGTTTTTAATAATGCGGGTGAGCTCGACCGCTATTTTTTCGAATTCAAATTTATTGTTGCCATTATATTTCCTCATACCTATGCCATCATAGGGCGGAGAAGTTAATACCAAATCGACATAATTATCTGGCATTTTACTCATGGTCTGAAGGCAATCCTCATTGAAAACTTGGTTGATTAAATTGATGTCCGAATTATGAATATCCGATTTGCGGTAATTGCTACTCGGAAGTACCTTTTTCTGGTCACCTGACCTCTTCTTGGGAAACTCGTGGATTATATATTCATACCCTTTAAAACGACCTTTTTTGTCACGAACTTCAATCTTGTGGATAATTCTGCGTTTAACAAGTTCCTCAAAGCCCTTATTCAGTGCATAATACCCTTCTTTAAAATATTTTGTAAGGTCTTTCTTGTTGATATTATGGTTCTTGGGCAAACTTAGAAGAAAAGCCAGTATGCCCTTGGCTGTCGCTGACAATTTATTGTCATTCAGTATTTTTACGGGTATAGTTGAATAATTATAATCGGAACTAAGATTTTGTATGCGACCCATTTCCATTTTAATTGTGTTAAGGGATTTGGTCGAAATTTAATAATTGGGGACAATATCAAAAAGTCTTTGGTTTGAAACTTATTAGTGAAATATCATAAAGCGTATTTATCAATTATTTTTCCTCATAAAAAAGTTCGCTTAGATTAATCTCCAATGTCGCTGCAATTTCTAATAAATTGAAAATATGATGGTCATATCCCCTTTCAACACGGCTCAGAGTGTTGCGATGCAAATTCAGGTTTTTAGCAAGTTCCATCTGGGTATATCCGTTGGCAAGACGATATTCACGAATAAGAGACGCAATGTTTTTGAGTTTCTCATGATATTCCTGCGGATATGTTTTCTTAATCATTATAGATGTTTCATATAAATAGTTCTCTGACCAATAAATTGTGCGGCAACACCTACCATAACTGTTCTTTACAGGACTTTTTTGCTTCATTATGCCATTTTATTGTTCCGTTTTCATGGCGTCATTTAGCATTAAATGGTTGTTTCAACACTAAACTTGGCTGTTTTCAAGGATTTTTTGGCTTTTTCGTGCCCACATGCAAGGAATACAGGGCATAAAAAAACACAGGAATTGCAAATGGGTTACAAAGACTTGAAAAATAACTTTGCTTCCAACCCATAGTAGTTTATCAGTTTTAACACATTCTCAGAATTCCAATAGACCTGTCCAGTGGTAATTAATAGATAAGTATATCTTGAAATTCTAACCTTCCTGCACAGTTCAGCAGTACTTATACCTTCCTTCTTTTGTAATTCAAGTAGTTTCCCCGCAATAGCTAACATAAAAGTCTTGTCTTCTGGAGCGACAGGTTTGGGCGGTTGATACTGTTTTTCTGACTGTTTTGACTTAATATTACTTATTGGCTTCGGTTTCATTAAATAAAAATTTGATGTAAAGTTAATAACTGTCCATGAAAATGGACATAATTAAGACGATAAATTATCTGATGATAGTTTTCTTTTGTACTTTAGTCCATTATTATGGACGTCAGCATGAATAAAAAAATTGCAATAAGACATCAAATTATATATTCCGAACATGATTGGAATGAAGCCTGTATGTTGGTTATGTTCATTGATGGGATTGAACTTGTTGCTTTTAATGCAGTACCCATGCGGGATGCTATCACCAATTACGATGAATTAAAAAAGTATCGCTTCCAATTCTTCTCAACCAATTAATTGAATTTATGAAAATATCAGTAGCAATAATATCACGATATGGTCATCAAAAGAAATATTCACTTTTGTCAATAACTGAAACAGTGCTATATTTTCTTTCTGCAAGGATATCAATGAATTACATGAGCAGAACCATTAATCAATGAAAAACGACATTCACTTTTGATATAAAAACAACAAAACTGAAACAATATGAGCGCAAAATTTTCAAATACAACGGCAGACTATCTGGAATGGAACGAAGCCATGAATTTAATTCGGAAATTGTATGATGATAAAAAATATACTCTTTCTCTTTATATCGCCTGTAGCTGCTTTTTTGGCTTACGTGCCAGTGATACGCTTTCATTGAAATGGGTTGATTTACTTGGCAAGGATGAATTCCAGCTTATCGAAAAGAAGACCCAGAAGAGGAGAGACATTAAAATAAACCAGCAATTAAAGAAACACATATCGGAGTGCTACAACAAAATTAAGTCAGCCAGTATGAATGATTTCGTTTTTGTAAGCCAGAAGGGGACTGTTTACTCCATCCAGAGACTTAATGTTATCCTAAAGGATTTGAAAAAGCAGTATAATCTTAAAATCAAGAATTTTTCTACACATAGCCTTAGAACGGCATTCGGCAGGCAAATCTTCAACCGAAGTGCCGAAAATGCAGAATTGGCAATTATAAAATTAGGTGAGCTGTTCAATCACAGCAATCCAGCAATAACTCGGAGATATTTAGGTATTAGCCAGAAGGAATTACTTGAAACTTATGATATTTTGAGTTTCTAATGTTTATTTAGAATATTTTAAAATAATTCTCTGCTGAAGAACTATGAATTCCTACACAGGCTTATTAATAACAAAGACCTATATCTCATAAAAAGGACAATCTTTCCAAGTGGCAAACTCGTTATTAATGAAACAACATTTTTCTCCTCCACATCCAGCAGGTTTTAATAAAGTAGTTTTATATGCTTTTGATTGTTTTGCCGCTTTCAGAAATGCCTGATTAATTTGGCTACTTGCTTTGACATCTCTTCCCTCTACTTTTCCGAAAAGTCTAATCTCGCATTTACCTTCATCAAGGTAATTTTTACATATATCCTTTGCCATAGACAATG
>JAQVDG010000232.1 GCA_028698395.1 Weeksellaceae bacterium | reverse complement strand
ACAAATGTTGTTTCATTTTTTCTATTCAGGGACAAATATACACAAAACTATTTGCCGATTAATCGTATTATCAAAAATATTAAAAAAAAATCAATTTCGCTTATCAGAACCCCAAAACATTTTGTCTCGTAATGTTATTAAATATGTTTTTTCTTCCGGTTCTATAATAAATAATTGAAAATCAGATTTTTTTAATTGTAATTTCACTCGGGTTGGTAACGGTTTATTGCGTGAATCCATTGATAAAAAGTATTTTTTTTCTCTACTTTTAATATTTAATTCTAAAATAGAATCATCTGAAATAATAAAAGGCCGAATATTTAAATTATGGGGAGCAATTGCCGTTACAACAAAATTTTTATTTTCCGGATGAATAATCGGACCTCCACAACTCAGTGAGTAGCCGGTAGAACCTGTAGGAGTTGATACAATTAATCCATCTGCCCAATAAGAATTTAGAAACTCTCCGTTTAATGAAACGTCTATTGTAATCATACTCGTTGTTTCACGTCGCGTTACAGCTACTTCGTTCAATGCAAAAGGAAATTCAATCTTCACTTGATTGGAATGAACTTCAATTAAAGAACGTTTACTGATTTTATAATTTCCATTCAGAATTCCTTCCAAACTGTCAAATAAATATTCTATATTAATCGTGGCTAAAAAGCCTAAACGACCTGTGTTGACTCCAACAATCGGAATGTTTTTGTTTTGAATCACAGTTGCTGCACTCAGAATGGTTCCATCCCCTCCAAATGTGAAAAATAGCTGAACGTCTTCCTGTAAATCTTCGTATGAACTAAAAGTTTCATTGTATTTTAAAGAAAGAGCTAATTTTTTCTCTAATATATTTTTGAATTCTTTTTCTATTGTATAATGAATGTTTCTTTTGGACAATTCATTAAAAAAATCCACAAACGATTTTTTTTGAGTCAATTCTGCTTTTAGTCCATATATTGCTATTTTCATTCAGAAGGTAATTAAGTTATACGTCCAGGTATTTCATTAATAAATCAAATCGGTCTTTGATTAAATCATCATTTTTATCTTGGAAAAATTTGTGCAATACATTGTAATTAAACCGTTCAAATGTTTCTACTAACGAAATTAAATCATCTGCTACAACTTTTAAAGTCACCTGAATTTTATCTTCTTTATATTCCGAAATAAACATTCCTGTTATTTTAGCATTATTGCTTTCTGCTATTTTTGCAATCTCACTGACTGAAAATTGTTTTTGTAAAGTTTCTATGATAACAACCGAACCGGACTCCAAAATAAAAGGCATCGTTGCCAAAGCAGCAATCAAGTCCTCAATTGTCAAAAAGCCAACAAACCGGTGTTCTTCGTCCAAAACCACTAAAATATTAGCCGAATACTGATTAAACAGCCGAATTGCATCCAATATTGAGTTTTTTTCATTTATATAGAAAAACTCCCATTCTTCTTCCATTTCAGAAAATAAAGTTTCTGAATCGTAATTTTTTAAAACTTCGGTTGCTAAATTTCCAACAAATTCCAAACCTCTGAATAAGGGCAAATGCGAAATTTCCCATCGTTCCACCAAATCCAATCCGTAACCTACCGTCTGATTTACTTTAGCCGGAACAAAATCTTTACTTATATATTGACTCACTAACATCTGCAACAAAGTTAGAAATTAGAACGTATAAAAAATAAAATCAATGGATTATTTTAGTTTTTTGATTTTATTCTTCAAAATCCAACACTTCTGCCACAACAAAAGTACTTCCTCCAACGTAAATAAAATCATTTTTTGATGCACGGCTTTTCGCCCTATTGAATGCTTCTTTTATCGACGTAAAATAGGTGGAATCAAGATTTTTAGGAACAATTTTCTTCAGTTCTTGAATTTCAAATTTTCTAAAAACATCAGGTGCACTGAAATAATAATGAGCATCTTCCGGAAAGAATTTTAAAATTGATTCTACATCTTTATCATTCACAAAACCTAAAACCAAATGTAATTTCTCATAAGAAGTCTGATTCAATTGTTTTTGAATCTCTTGTAATCCATGGGTATTATGAGCTGTGTCGACCACAATCAAAGGTTGAGTTTGCAAAATTTCCCAACGACCCCGTAATCCTGTGTTTTTAACTACATTTATCAATCCTTCCTGCAAAGATTTTTCTGAAATTACATAGCCTGATTTCCGAAGTTGTCGAATCGCTGCTACCACTGTTTTTTTATTTTTCGTCTGATAAATCCCTTTTAAATCCGATGGATAATCCGGAATTTCTAAAGATTCTGAAAACACAATTTCAGCGGTTAACTCTTTAGCTTTTTTCATGAAAACAACTGCTATATTTTGTGAAGCTTCACCGATAATTACCGGAACTTTCGGTTTTATGATACCGGCTTTTTCAAATGCTATTTTCTCCAAAGTATTGCCCAAAAGAGAAGTGTGATCCCATCCAATATTTGTAATGACTGACAAAATCGGATGAATTATATTCGTTGCGTCCAAACGTCCGCCCAAACCGGTTTCAACAACAGCAAAATCAACTTTTTGTTTTTCAAAATAAGAAAATGCCATTGCAACGGCAACTTCAAAAAAAGAAGCTTGGACAGATTCAATAAATGCGGCATTTTTTTTTACAAAATCAAGTACAAATTCTTTGGTACATATTTCTCCATTCACACGAATCCGTTCTCTAAAATCCTTAAAATGAGGAGAAGTCGTTAATCCTACTTTGTATCCTTCGGACTGTAAAACTGAAGCTATCATGTGAGAAGTGCTTCCTTTTCCATTAGTTCCGGCAATGTGAATACATTTTAATTTCTTTTGAGGATTCCCCAAATGTTCACAAAGTTTTGTGATATTCCCGATGTCTTCTTTATATGCTAAATTTCCCGAACGCTGAAACATTGGGAGTTTTTGGTCTAACCAGCGGAGTGTTTCTTCGTAATTCATTTTCCAATTAAAAAGACTTCTGAAAACCTTCCTAAGATTAAGTTTTCAAAAGTCTTTTCCTTTTTTTATAAATTTATTTTTATCCGGCAATCATACGAATTCCAATACGACGATTTTGAGCATCGCAAATGTCGGTTTTATCGGTACAAATCGGTTCAGCAGAACCATAACCTTCTGATTGGATTCGATTTTCATCAATTCCGAATTTCACTAAGTATTGTTTAACTACATCAGCACGAACTGTGGATAATTTCAAATCATCATTTTCATTTCCAGAATCATTCATAAAACCTCCTATTTTAATTTTCACTTCAGGAAATTCTTTCATTAGAATAAAAATATTTTTGATTTGAACTTCGGAACGATCAAGCATTTCAGCTGAATTGGCTTTGAAATAAATTTTATCCAAAATAATCCAATCGGCAGCATTTGATTTTTTTCTTGCTCCTTGTTGCAATATATTCGGATTTGAAAAATATCGGAATAATCTCGATTCTGAAGATTTTCTGTTTATCTGAATAGACTGACCTGAAGGTAATTCCAAATCAACAAGATCACCTGAATTAATAATATAATTTCCTTCTTTATCTACATTTTGAGACTCTGAAACAGCCAATATGGCTTGAGGTTCTCTAACTTCTTCTGTTTTACTTACATCAACGAAATTACTATTTTCCTTTTCACCTAAAATTGGTGCGATAACCAAACCGACTAAACAAGTTAATTTAATCAAAATATTCATGGAAGGGCCTGAAGTATCTTTAAATGGATCACCTACGGTATCTCCGGTTACAGCTGCTTTATGTGCTTCTGAACCTTTATAAGTCATTTTTCCGTCAATTTCCACTCCAGCTTCAAATGATTTTTTTGCATTATCCCAAGCTCCACCGGCATTATTTTGGAAAATTGCCCAAAGAACTCCTGAAACTGCAACACCTGCCATATAAGCTCCTAAAGCTTCTGCTCCCATTACAAATCCGATTAAAACCGGAGTAACAATAGTTAAAGCTCCCGGCAACATCATTTCACGTAAAGCTGCTTTTGTAGAAATTTCCACACATTTTCCATATTCCGGCGTTCCTGTTCCTTCCAAAATTCCCGGAATTTCTTTAAATTGTCGGCGTACTTCTTGCACCATTGCCATAGCTGCTTTTCCAACAGATTCCATTGCCAAAGCCGAAAAAACTACCGGAATCATTCCTCCAACAAATAAAGCCGCTAAAGTTTTAGCTTTGAAAATATTAATTCCGTCAATTCCGGTAAAGGTTACATAAGCAGCAAATAAAGCTAAAGCAGTCAAGGCAGCTGATGCAATTGCAAATCCTTTTCCTACTGCAGCCGTTGTATTTCCAACTGAATCTAAAATATCGGTTCTTTCCCGTACTTCTTTTGGTAATTCACTCATTTCAGCAATTCCACCTGCATTGTCGGCAATCGGCCCAAAAGCATCAATCGCTAATTGCATAGCGGTAGTTGCCATCATTGCTGAGGCAGCAATAGCCACTCCATAAAATCCTGCTAATTCATAAGAACCCCAAATTGCAGCTGCAAATAAAAGTACAGATGAAAAAGTGGACATCATCCCGGTAGCTAAACCAGCAATAA
>JAQVDG010000231.1 GCA_028698395.1 Weeksellaceae bacterium | reverse complement strand
ATAAGCAAAACGGTTGGAAAAGGCGGCACGGATGACCAATAACCAAAAGGCATTGGCAACAGCATAAGTTCCAAACAACTGTATATAAAACTTGTCTTTCAGTTTGCGGTCGATGATGAAATACCAACCGGCAAAAATCGCTACACCGCTGTACAATACAAAATCCCATCTGAAGCCGGTGGCAGAAAACTGTTCCAAGGTTTCTTCACTTCCGGTCAGATAACCCTCCGTGCGGTCTGTAAAGAGACCGAGGTTTTCAAAAAAATTGTTCCAGAAACTTCCGCTGACCAAGGAAACAGGTATGGCCGCCAACCAGCCACCCAATATGACTTTGGGTTTGTCTCTCAGGAAATAGGCAGTTGTATAAGCGGCAAGCGTAATCACCAGCGAATTGTGCATCATAAAACCGAGGGCGAAAAAACCAAACATCAGCGGACGATTGTCTTTGTAATACACCAGGCCCCAAAGAAAAAAAGAAGTCGCCAAACCGTTTCTCAAACCGTTGGTGCCATATGTCCAAAATGAAAAAGAGGCCATCAGCATAAAGAAACAAAAAAACCAATAACGCCTGAAATGCTTTTTGGCAAACAAATACATGGGAACCACATAGAGAATGTCTATGAGCGTAAAATAGTATTTATAATCCATTACTTTTGAACAAAGCCACATGAGACGATAAAAAAGCCAGTCGCGGTCCTTTACGAAAGGTTCCCCATTTTGGTAGTCAACAAATTTTTGGTGGTACTGCCACATGTCTCCAAAAATCCAACCGCTCAACGGCCGGAAACCCATATAGAGAATCACAAAAACCTTCAGTAGGAATCCAAAGACACTGAGTTCTGAGAGTCTGCTTTTGTTTCGGATGTCGAAGGACAACGAATGGAAAGCCACCACCAGTGTAAGAATCAACATGGTGTTGTAAAACTTAGGGGTGTACTCGGCAAGCGGAATCCAGTCAAACATCGGGTAAAATTAAGAAATGTAAGGGAATGCGAAACAGCCCTTGGACAAAGTTTGTTGTTTTTGGTACTTCTTATGGATGCAAATTTAGATTTACTACGATTATCGAAGTATCACGAATCGTCAAATTCAGTGTGACGGAGTGTTAAACAAACTCTTTCTTTTCCTGACTTAAAAATTTATAAATTTCAATAATTTTTAAAGCAAAAGAATAGGTTTTATCTACAATGATGTTCTCAGTCTTCACTTTTTTATAATTTCTAATTACGAATTTCTAATTTCTAATTACTGATTTTTTTCTCATTCGTCATTCTTCATTAGTCATTCTTCATTAGTCATTTGACATTCGTCATTTGACATTCAACATTCTTCATTACCCAAAAGAAGTTCTTCAATCATTTCATCAAATTTTGTGACTGTCTCCGTGTTTTCTTTTTGTTCCGATTTCAGGTATTCTTTGATTGAATGATACAATTCTTTGTCGTTCATTATTCTAATAATTCCTTCGGCTACCGACTCAGGGTTCAAATCCGTAATCAATCCGTTTTTTTCATGAATCATCTGAACCTCTACCGAATCATAACGAGTGGTAACAACTGGAATGTTGAGCAAGCGTGCCTCCGCAATGGAAATGCCGTATCCTTCGTGTCTGGAAGTTTGTACATATAAATCTGCTGCTTTAAAATAGGGGTAAGGGTTGACTGTGGTGCCCAGAAAGCTGAAATGATTTTGTAAATTGTTTTCTTCTATGTAAACCTCCATTTCCTCTTTGTAAGGACCGGCTCCTAAAGCGTACCAGTGGAAGGAAATTCCTTTTTCTTTGAGTGTTTTACAGGCCTCCAGAGTTATATCGTAACCTTTTTGATTGCGGTTCAAGCGGGCAACGGTCAAAATATTAAATATGTTTTTATCAAAAGGAGCTTTATACAATTTTGACATCTTCAACATAGACTTATAATCTATAATGTCATAGATTGTTGATACTCTATCCTTAAGATGGGGATATAAAAGGTTAAACTGACCAAAAGTGATGTCTGATACAGTAATAATATGATCAAATGTTTTATAGTACTTTTCTTGGAAAATTTTGTTCTTTTTTGGGAAGTTCAATTTTACGTTTACCCAGGCTATTTTCTTTTTGGACATAACTTTATCAATCACGTAAAAAGTAGGAACTCCCTGTGCATAGGCAATCGCCACATCGTATTCTTTTGGATTGATTTGAATAGAATTTCCAACGCATTCCCAATAGATTTGAGCTTTTTCGGGGTGATTAAATTTCCTTTTTCTAATCCCAATCGAATAAGATATCTTACTCCTGAAAAATGAAATATTTTCAAATTTTAATAAACTCATAAAATTACATTTCCAGGGCTTTCCAGCATATTGGGTATAGGCTAACGCGGGAAGCAGATTGACATAATCAGGTATAAACTCATCGAGTGCACCACCAAATTTAAAAAGCTGCAAATCAATTTCATATTTATCCGGATTCAGATTTGAAAGCAAGGCGATCAGACTTTTCTCGCCACCGGCTAAAGTCAAAGATTCCTGAACAAACAATAATTTTATCTTTTTCATTGCTTATTTTCTCAAACCTAATTTATTTAATACCCGGGCAACTTTCACTTTCATTTCTATCAAATACACATTTTTAAACAACAATTTATATTCTTGCCATTTTTCTTTTCTGAGTAAAAAAGCGGTTGAATAATTTTCTTTTTTTTCAGTAAAAACCAGATCTGATATTTTCCGGGATTCTTCTTTGTCATCAGTTATATGCAAAGCGTGTTTATCCAATTTATAATAATCTCTAATCGTTTCTTTTGACTCTACCACTTTGTCTAAACTTTCTGATTGAAATACAATAAAATCAACCGTTTTCGATTTTCCATAACATTTTATCGCCTTGTCTCTTGCACCCGAGAAATTATTTTCTTTTGTTCCCACCCAGTCCTGATGATTATAAATTTCATAAATAAACATCTTTAAATTTTCTAAAGACATTTGCATTCTTTTTCTGTAGAATACTTGAAAATGCGCTTGAAAATACTGAATTGCAAATTCCTTTTCTTGACGGTTTCCAATTTTAGGCCACAGACAGGCAATGAATAAATTATCGATATATTTAATTGATTCATTAACTATGATATCTGCGGTATCCCTTGACAGGCCTCTGCTTAAAAAATACCGATAATCAAAATCCGACTTGGGGTACACGTCTTCAAATTGCAATATTTCAACTTCCTTGTTAAAATAGGCGAGTGCGGCTATTCTATGGCTTCCGTCCAAAGGAATTCCGTTGGTGCTCACCGGAATTAAAGAAACGGAACCATCAAACGGATTTGATTTAAAAATATCGATTAAAACGTCAAAGGCACTTATAAAGTCTTCCAAGCCGTCTTTGTCTGTACTTCCGGGCTCTTTCAAATCGGGATTAAACGCTTTGATGTGTTCAGAATATATACGATAACCAAATTCAGGATTTTTCTCTCTATTTTCTATATAAATCAGTTTTGCAAATAAATCGAAACGAGACAGAACCAATAAATCGCGGGCATTGATTTTTTTCAGATGAAAAACTTTATTTTCCAAATCATAAATACGACGAGTATGTTCTTGAATAAGTGCTAACATTATTTTTTTCCAAATAAACGATGTTTAATTCCGACCAGAAAACCGATAAAAGCAAGCTTTGAATGGAAATAACAATGCTTTCTCTGAATTGATCTATCAACAACCAATAAAGATTTATCCTGTATAAGCCCTTTTCTGAAAGGCACATATTTATCGTTAGGATATACATAGGTATATCCGTTTTCACGCATATACATTTCCAAATGACGGATATAAAAACCAAGTTTGTTTTCTTCGATATTTATCTGCAAATCCTGTCCCATTTTTTTTAATCTCCTGCGATAATCCTCCGAAAATTCTTTCTTCTGAAAAATTGAATGATAAATAAGAGAATAAAAATAATCTTTCGGAGCGGGAACATAAAAACCGTTGTTTAAAACACGATTTTTCAATAAATCTTTTTCCCATTCTTGACAATAATAGCCGTCTCCTACAGATCTTAAATCCAAATTACAATATTTCCCGTCAATATAAATATAATAATGCGTTCCGTCTTCTTTTCCGTTTTTTAAATGGTATTCTTTTGGAATTGCATTCACTTTTTTTGCCAAAGCCTTGCTGTCCGCACACAGTAAATCAATATCGCCGTGCCCATCCACATATAGCTCTTTTTCATAAAGGTTTTCAAAATTCCGAATAACGAGATAGGGAATTTCAGATACATTCAAGGCTTGAACAAATTCTTTGATGTTTTTATAGTAAGATTGATTTCTCATGGTTTACTTTTCAATTCTTTTCCAATCTTTATTTCCGAAAATCCTGTTCTTTATTGCATTTTTAATACGACTTCTTTTTTGTCCGAAAAAAGTATAACTTTTAGCGAACTTTGTTTTTAATGCATATTTATCCTGAATTTCTTGAATTACATTTTTATACTTTACAGCATCTTTTTCATTCAACTGATGCAATAAGGATTGGTGTAGTATAATTTTCCGGTTCAACAATTCTAA
>JAQVDG010000230.1 GCA_028698395.1 Weeksellaceae bacterium | reverse complement strand
AGATAGTCTTGTGCACCTACTTGGTGATGTTTTTGTTTTTTCGTTTAACACCACTAAATTAATCATTATCAATGACATGTGCAAGCTATCTTTTTATTATTGAATAATTAATCGATCAAACTAGGTTCTATTTGTTTTTTGATGAAATTATCGTCAAACCTTTTAGTTAGTTCGGTCCAACTCCAATATTCAGTGTATTTCTCAATAACAGATTTAATGCTTTCAATAGGTGCCTTTTCAGAAATAATGCTCCAAATTCCACCGTCTCCATTTTCACGAAACAATTCAAAAATAGCTTTGTCATTCCAATCAAGTTTTTGATTACCTGCAAGTTCTTTCCAATTCCATAAGTCAATATACGTTTCAATGTCTTGTTTGGTAATTAGAACTTTCGCTGAAAGAATATGATGATACATTCCTTGTCGTAGCAACTTGCTTTTAAATTCTTCATTTTCGGGTAGTCCAACTAAAAATTGAATTTCGGGTTTGTTTGAACCTGATTTTAATATTGAAAGTTCAAGCGAATTATCAAATGCTGTAATTTCGCATTGTAGGGAAATGGTTTTGTAACTTATTCTTGGATCGCTTTCGTAAAGCTCAACTATCTCGCCTTTGTAAATATCGTTTCCGAAAAGTTGGAATTGAAGTTTTTGCTTTAATTCAGGATTTTCAAGTGTCTGTTCTTTAAACTCTTTTCCGTGAGATAAACGATTTTCTATGTCAAAAACATTCTTGAAAGAAAAATCAAATGTTTCCCCTGTGGCGGTTTGGTTATCAAACAATTCAGTTGTAGCAAAGTAGTATTTATATTTCAGCTTACTTTGTATAGCTTCTTGTCCAAACTCTGTTAATTGAATCTTCGGTTCCTTTTCACTTACTGCAATCAGATTGTATTCGGTTAGTCCTTTCAGATAAATGCTCAAAATATCTTTTTCAGCCAAATCTTGTAAGTTGAAACCTAACAGAAATGCCAATTCTGAAAAATTGATTTCATTTCCTTTTGCATTAATGATTGAACAAAATATCTCGTCAATCTCATTGATATTAGAAGCTCTTCTATACAGAATTTGGTAAGAAGTGGATTTTATAGTCCATTCAAACGGAAATGTGGCGTATGTGGGTTTAGTGCTATCCATTTTGTTCAACTGCATTTTGTAATTCTTCTGCACTAATTATTTTTTGCATTTTATCATATACATTTTTGTAAATTGGCTCTCGACAAAAATGTTCACTATTTCCAACCACAATTAGTAATCTTCTTGCTCTTGATAAAGCAACATTCAAACGGTTAGGCGATTCCGCAAAACCTAAGCTTTCTTGCAATGGATAGCCTAATTCGCCATAAATTTCATCTGGTTGTTGACCTTGAAAAGATGCCAATTTGTTGCTACGCACCATTGAAACAATGATGATGTTCCTTTCCATTCCTTGAAATCTATCAACCGTGCTTAAGCGAATTGGAACTTCACTATGTTTTTCTTTGAGCATTTTATTGATGTAGTGAATTTGCTTTCCGTAAAAACTAATCAATCCGATTTGTTTTTCTTCCAAACTTTTGTTGGAAAGCCATTGGTCAAATTCATTTTTCCCACTGCTGTTTTTGAGAACATTCAAAATATTGTCAATCGCTTCAATTTCTCCGAAATTAACTCTTGATGTTCCTTCCTGAATTTCGGGTGTGGTTACATTTACCCAAATGGTATGTGTTTCGGGTGTCAAGATGTTTTTGTATTGTAAGCCGTGATACCTTGAATCCCATTTGTCAAACGAATTGTGATAAGTTTCTTCTGAAGGTAAACCACACTTCAAACCACCATCTTCTTCATAAAATTGTGCAATTACATCATTAATTGCTGGGTGCATTTGATATTGTGTGTCAAATGTTCCTTTTATGCTATCATCAATATTTTTGAATAACCTTTCAAACTGCGAAATTTCAAATTCCTTATGTGATAGTGTTTTGGCCAATGCCTTTTCGCCAATAGACATTAGTAAATCTTTAATTTCTTCTCCATCAATCATTGGTGGTAATTGTCTATGGTCGCCCACTATAATTGATTTCTTTCCAAATAAGACAGGCAAAGCAAGTTCGGGTGGTGTTGCTTTACTTGCTTCATCCATAATTACGGTGTCAAAATTTATGTTTGTTCGGTTACAACTTTTATAATCGTTTTCCTGATAGCTTTTCCGGCTGAAAACATTCAAGTATGAACGGAAAAACGAAGTCCATTTATTTTCAGAATTAAGTTTTCCTATTGAACTTCCTGTTGCACCAATCAAATTCACATACTCCAAGTATTTCTCTGCAAAAAGTTTTTTGGTATCATTGTTAGGCTTTTGCAAATGGTTTTTCCATTTATCTAGTGCCGAATCAATTTGTTCATCGTCTTGGAGTTTAACTCGGTTTGCTATGTTGCTTACCCAATGCGATACAGTGTTACTTTCATTGGAATTGCTCTTCTGCCAATTTTCAATGGCATCAAGCGAATAAAAATATCCTTCCGATTCTAAGTTTTCAGTATTGCCAAAGCGAATGGGTTTTACAACATTATTTTGACCATTCTTTAATCGGTCAATGGCATTATCAACAGCAAGATTCGTTTCAGAAGTCAGGAGAATTTTTTGTTTTGGTTCTTTTCTGATGTGTTGCCAAATTATTTCAGCGATTGCAGTTGATTTGCCTGTTCCTGGTGGTCCTTGAATTAGAGCTAATTCATCTGCGTAAAGCGATTTGAAAATTGCTTGCCGTTGCGACTCATTTAATGACTTAGAAAAAAGATTGTTTTCAAAGTCTTGCCATTCATCACTCGTTTTACTTAGCAAATAGTCAATATTTTCAATGACTTTGGCTTTTGATGAATCGTATAAAAAAACTTTTGCGTTGTCATTTGGCAACTTCGTTTTTTTATCATCAAGTTTAAGAACAGTATCTTCTAAACGTTTTATCTTGTCCTTTTCACCTTTTAAATCGGGAAAAATGGCTTTTACCTTTTCTTCCGAAATATTCTCTTTTACTTCTTCAATTCTATCTTCATCAACTACAAAATACAAAGCAGGATAATCAACTTTCTGTAATTTACCTAAATAGAATTTTTCCTTTTGAGGATTTCCGAAATAAAATTCTTCTCGTAAAAGTTTTGAAAGTTTATCTTCTTCTTGCTCAACTTTTAATTCAAAGTTTTCCTCACAAAGATATTTCTCTTGGAATGGCTCATCGGTAGTGTGAGTAAATTCCGTTCCTTGCAGAAATTCGTATAACTGATCATTTAATTTGTCCCTTTCAAAACCTTTATTACCATCACCTGATTTATAAAACTTTCTAAAAATGAGTTTCTCTCCGTTTGCAATAAGTTTTGTATTCAGATTTGGAAATTCTTTTTTCAAATTACTTTGTAATTCGTGTAATCCTGTTTCAAATTTGATGTTGAATTTGAATTTATGAGTATCACCTCTGTCGTATATATCAAAGAATGAGAATGATTTAATATGATTAAGTTTCTCAATTAGTTCTGATTCAGTTTCAAAATCAAATGAAATTGTTCTGTGTGTTTGGCTTACTTGAAATTCGTCCCCGTGTATTTCAGAAAACAATCTATTCCAAAATACATCTTCGTTTCTTTCAAGCTCATCTATTCCTTTATCAAGTTTTCTAAAATCAAATGAATATTCAGTTTTGTAATAAAAATCAAATGGATTGTCAGGAAAATATTTTTTGAGTGCTCTCTTTAACCGAAAAGCCTCAAAACCTAAATCTGATTCGTATTGCTCATAAAACTTGCTGTCATAGTTAAAATGCAGGCAATTCTCCTTTGGTTGCGGAAGTGTAATTCCCTTGCTTTCTAATTCATCAATTCTCCTTTTTAAAATATCTTTGTTTTCGAAGGTAAAAATTAGCTCATTTCCTCGTTTGGCTAACCCGAAATGTTTCTCAAAAACCTCATAAACATTTCGGTGCAATTCTCCTTCAACAATTATTTTGTTTCCTTGTTGAGCGATTTCAATGGTTCTATAAAACGTTGAAATAAGAAATGAAAGCGAAGGTTTTATTGAAAAAACCGCTCCTGCTTTTTTATTAAATTTTAGACCCTGAATTTGACTAGACCGATTCCATTCTTCTAAAGTTAAAAATATCAATCCCGAATTTTTAAAATGGTAGCTATTTGGAAGTTCTCCAATTATATTTTTTAATTCTTCTTTACTGCTGTTTTCTTGTCCTGTTATTGTTCCTTCAATTACGGGATTTTCATTGAAGTCAATGTAACAGATTTCAGCAAGTTCTTTTAGTTTGGCAAGTTGCTCAGGTGTTATTTTTGCAGCATCAGCAAGGGTTGTCAGAATATACCCGTTTTCAAAATCAAAGTCTTTAATTTTGAAAACGTCCTCTACTTCTTTTTTGAATACTTGTTTAAAGATTTCTTGGTCTATTGACAAATGTAGTTTCAAGCCGTTAAGTTGAACGGATTTTGCCGTGTCAATTCCAATTGGTCTAGATTTATGTTCTAAGATTTTGGATTAGGCAGTGATATACTTTTTCCAAACGTCCTTTT
>JAQVDG010000229.1 GCA_028698395.1 Weeksellaceae bacterium | reverse complement strand
TCAACATTTTTTACAGTTGCTGTTGAAGCAATTATTTTGGGATTGTCGCAAATTTCCAAAAGGGCATTTTCAAATAAACCTACTAAACTTCCTAATGTACCATTTAATAAATGCAACTCATCCTGAATTATCAATTCAGGCTTTCTGTTTGAGCCATTATTAAAAAGTGATGTCGATTCTCCTTTCCAAGCTAAAGCAGCAAATTTGTCAACAGTTGCAAATAAAATAGTTGGTGGTTTTGAATAAATGTCATCATCAATCAGAACAATTGGCAAGCCTCCATTTTTTTCTGAAAAATTGCAAGCGTCATTTAAACAATGGCTTTTTAGTTGCCTATCTACCCTGTGTCCGATTTGGTAAGTTGTGTCTTTTTGTGTAATCTTGGTTATGATTTTCGTGTTGCACCATTGACAATTTGAAAGCTGGAAAGGGTTAACTAAATAAGTATTGCCTTGATTAAGTTTTTGCTGAGTAGATTGTAATTTCTTTTGTGCATCTGCAAGACTATTTGGTATAGTTTGCTTACCCACCCAAAAACCTATTGTAATTTTCTTGTCACCTAAATCTTTGTGATTGGTTCTAATAAATTCACAAGCTAAAATCATTTTTGAAGCTCTTTCAAATTGCTGTGCAGAAAGAAGTCTCAACGTATATCTTATGATGATGTTTACACCATCATAACTCGTTGGGTATTGAATTCTTCGCCAAAAAATCAAGAAGGCTGAAACTGCTAAATATGCTTCGGTTTTTCCACCTCCCGTAGGGAAATATAATAAGTCTATTAACTCTTTCTCTTTACTATTTTCATCAACAAATGATGCTAAACATTGCAAAATAAACGCTAACTGAAATGGTCTCCATTCAGGAACTCTATCTGACGGAAAATCTAATTTGGCATAATCTTGAAAATTATGTTGCAAAACTTCATTTCGTTCCCAAACTTCAAAACCCTCCTTTTTTGTATTGAAATGCTGTGAAGTTTGAAACATTTGCAAATAAATAGCGGTGTTTGCTAGCTGAAATGCTCGTAAGGCATTATCATTTTCTGAAAGCAATTTTATTCCGTTACCTATTCGACTGTATATCTGTTCGCATTTTACAATATTTTTCAGACCTAATTCATTTCCGCTTGCAGATTTGCGTTCATCTTCAATCCAATTCTTATAGGCTTCTGAAACTTTAATAAGATTTGCAATTATGCTTTTTGTGTCTGTATTATAAACTGAAAGGTTTTTGATGTTTAGAATTTCGCCTTTGATTTTGTCTGTCTCGGAACTTTGACTTTTTACATCATATTCAGGTAAAAATGTTGATTCTATCCATTGTGGAGTATTTGGAGATTGTGCATTTTCCCAATTACAAGCAGTATTATGACCTATTCCAAATGCAAGCTTTTCTCGGTAGAGATAATCCAACATTTTATCTTCGTCAGTTTTGTATAAGTGAGTTTTATAATCTCGAAACGGCAATAGGTTTTCACTTTCAATTTTAATCTCTGATTGAAAACAACTAACTTGATTGACTTTTTCTTTCGATAATGAAAACTTATCCTTTGGTATCTGTACTTTGTTTTCAATTACTGCTTTGATGTAATATTTATCAGCGTAGTTGGAGTATAGTTTTAAATGGAAAACAAGGTTTTCTTTCATTTCCTTGTTCCAATTTTCAAAGTTGCAATTAGGCTGTTCGGAAATAATCAATTCTAAATGCTTATTTGGAGCAGCTTCAATGTCTGAAACATTTATGTCTAACGTAATTGAGTTTTCAAATCTCTTGTATTTGTCTTTGAAAAAGAGTTTAGAAATTACTTTATAGAGAGCAAAATCCTTATCAGTATTTTGCCTTAATGATTTTAGACAATCCTGAAAATGTAGATACTCTGGCGTAATTTTTCCGTCTTTAGTTCTTTGAAGTTTTTGTGATTGTGATAGTGTTTTATTTTCGGCATCATAAGTAATAAAATTACTAAGCCCGAATTGCTCCAAAAAGTGAATTCCTTCTCCGCTATATGGAATTTTAATTTCCGAAAAATTAGCTTTCTTGTAAATGCCAAAATTGATTGTTGCTTTAAAGTTTTTGCAAGTTTTGTCAACGGCAAAAGTTATCCCAAAATGTGAAGGAAAAAATGTGTTTGAAGTATATTTTGGTTGGGTGTCTGTTTTGTCCGTTTCGTCCTCCTCTTCATCAAAAATCTCAATTTCTTTTGTTTCTCCATCAGTTATGTCTGATGTTAAATCAGTCAAATCGTCCTCGTCTTCCTCTTTCATTTCCTCTTGTCCATTATCACTACCATTAGGTTGGAGTTGCTTTGGGAAAAGAATTCCTGAAAAATATCTTTGCAAAGGCTTTCCTTCAATTATCTCATTGCTGAAATCCTCACTACATTGAAAAACATCTGAGCCTGGACCTAATATTTCCTTTTTTACTCGCTCGATTAAGATGTCTCTATTTTCTTTTACACTCATAATTCAATTAATTGTAAAGTTGATTCGTCCAATGTTTCGATATTCTCACTAAAAACATCTTTGCTATTTACGATATGCAAAGGCATATATTCATCCACAAAAGTCTTTAATGTAGTTGCATTAAAGTTTCGCTTTTGTAAAATTTCGCCAATTTTATTTTCTTTTAAAAACAAGCGTAATTCTTGTTTTAAACCACGTCCAAGAACAATCATTGTACTGTTATAGGTTGTTTTAGATTTGAAAATTGGTCTTGTCATTGAATCTATTTCAATGTCTGATTTTTCAGAATAGTAGAGTTTGAAAATAGCCCGTAAATCATTATTAAACATTGGGAATTTTCTGTACCCTTTACCATAACTTGCTAATGTGTTTGGCAATATTCTTAGACCTCTTTCTTTTAATTTTTGATACAGCAATTCATCCCCGTATTTATGTCTCATTTCATTTATTAGCTGTTTCCAATAAATAGAATGTTCCTCGACTTTTCCGAAAATTTCAGGTTCAGTTTCAACCGCCACTTGGTATAAGTTTTCAGCCAATTCCTTTTTAGGATAAACTCTAATTCTATCACCAACTTTTACTTTATAGGTTTTATTCAATTCTCCACGCTCCGTAAAAACCGTATCGTTACTTTCAAGGTATAATTCCGAAAGGTTCGTGATTATTTTGTAAACAAGTTTTTCCTCACTATCATTTAGTAAAATATCGCATTCATTTTTGTAACCATCATAAGCTCTATTTCCTAAATCATCCAATCTTGAAACAATCCCATTGATTGTAGAACTTACATCAATCAAATAATTGCGAGTTTCCTGATATTCAATTCCGCAAATCGAAAATCTGTCAGTTGATTTTATCTCCTGTTCAATCAGTTTTTTTCTTTGGTCTAAATACTTGTAGTAAAGATTTTTTTCTTGTTTATAAACTATAAGGACTACTTCATTATCAAGATTGTATAGTAAATCAAAATCCTTTTGACCATTGAAACTATGAAAAACAAGTGTTCTGTTTTCAAGGTGCAATTTCTTTAAGGCAGAAAAAGGCTGAATATCTACCCTTCTGTTTTTAATGTGCTTCGTGGCAAAGTCAATATCATTATTGTCAAAAAAGGCAATTGTCCTCTTATCTATTTGGTTTAAGTGATTTATTAAAATTTCTTGCTTGGGTAAATTTGTTTTTAAATAATCAAGTATTTCAACCAGTTCATTTTTAGGATTATTTTCTCCTAGAAAATCAGTTGTGTAGCCCCCTGCATTATCTAATGCCTTTTCAAGTTCCTTGTTTATTTTTACTCTTTCAATTAGATTTTCAATTGTATCCTTTTGAATTGCATTTACAGCTATTCTCAAAATGTTACCGTATGATTTTAATTCGATACCAAACTCGGAATTGAGAAATGATATTTTGTTATCAAGATGTCCGATAAAGCTTTCGATTTCGGCACTAGGTATGTTTCTGAATTTAATCATATTGCATTTACTATGTCGATTTCTTCTTTGAACCAATTCCAACTAGGTATTGAAGTGTTTTTTTGAGGGGAAAGACTATTTGACAGTACAATTAAATTGAAGCCAAATCTTTGTTTGTCAAGTATCATTTGTTCAATCTGGGCTGCCTCTGTATCGAAGACAATTATTGTTTTTATTTTTTTGTCTTGCTGTATAATTTGCTGATAGCAGACTTCATATTTTGGAGTAAAATAAACCAGACAATCTGATAATGCTGGAATTGATTTAGTTTCTGAAAGGTGGTTTTCTTCTCTTGGGTTAGGTAAATAGATTGATGGTATTTTATTCTTCTCGCTTAAACTATCCCATAATAGCTTTTTAGAAATGAATACGGTATGTCTGTCAAAGTTCAGTCTTGGAAAATCGCTTTTCTCATCATTGAGATTTTCAAAAAATGAAAAGTAGTTTTTTATGGTTCTTTCGCTAATTCCCGTTCCTCCATCAATTTTCACAAAATTTTTCGTCAACCTGTCATAATTTATTCCTGAAAGGGTAGCAGGTGAAATTTCGGTTTTTCTCTTTCTTAAAATTTGTCTAAGAGTATAATCGTCTTTTCCAATATTTGTTATTTCGTAATACTGGT
>JAQVDG010000228.1 GCA_028698395.1 Weeksellaceae bacterium | reverse complement strand
ATGGGCGAAGGTTATGAGTCGGCCGATGACTGGGCGGCTTTGATGGCTTCTGTAATTATTGCTTTTAATGCTTATCGTATTTTTCGTCCGATTTTGGGTGAAATTTCCGATGAACAATTGTATGATGACCGAATTACTAAAATCCGGGAAATTGCACAAAAAGTTCCGGGTGTAATTGAAACTGAAAAATGCCATGTAAGAAAGATGGGAATGACTTTTTATGTGGATTTGCACATGATTGTAAAAGGAACAATTACAGTACAAGAAGGGCATTTGATTGCACATAATTTAAAGGATGAAATTCAAAAACAAATGCCTGAAATAGCAGATGTTTTGGTACATACTGAACCGGATCGTTTGGAAATTCAATAAAAAATTTAAAATGAGTTCTTAGTAGTCTGAACTAAAAAAGGAGAAGAAAGATAAGTCGTTCCGATTTGTGAATAATTTATTCCGAAACAAACCTTGTAAATTCCCGGTTCTGAAGTGTTTTTAAAAGAAATTGTTTTTTCGGTTTCTTCTCCGGATTTTAAGGTAAATGTTTCAATGTTAATTTTAGTTGAATATGAGATTTCGTATTGTTTTTCCTGATAATAATTTACATTTAACTGTAAATCAGAATCTTTTCCAATTGTTAAATTATGTGGATGTGGATTGATGATTTTAATTTTTAATTGGATCGAATCATTTGGATTTACAAAAAAAACACTTTCGGTTACTTCAATTTTCACATTTTGGAACGTATTATAATTTGGAATTTCTTTGATGTAATAATTATGATTTTTATAGGCTTTAAACGAACGCTCTGAGCGAATCCAAGGAGAAATATACTGAACGGTTTTCTGATAGAAATTTTGCTCCCAATCCCAAAGACTGTATTGACTTCTTCGATTTCCAATGGTTCGGTGAACGCTTATTTCTTTTTTCGGAAAATAGAATTTAAGAACCGAAGCTTCTTGGTATTTCTCGACTAAAATATTGTCCACATCAAATTCTGAAACGTTTTGAGCGAATTGTTTGTTTTTATACAAAGGTGAAATTTCAGGAAGTGTAATGCCGAGTCGAAGTAATAGCATTAAAATAATCCCTGAAAATCCTAAGAAATAAAAAATTTTGGAAATTTCTCTTTCAGAATAAAACCAATAACTAATCATTAAAAGAGAAACAAAACTGATGGAAAGCCATTGTGGCTGAACATTATCTTTGAATAAACTGAAAAAAAAGAAAATTCCGGGTAAAAAACTCAAATACCAAACCGATTTCTGAAAAACAGATTCTGTTTTAAATTGAAAAAGAGCTTTTGAAATAAAATAAAAAAGAAAAGGAGCAGTTCCTAAAAAATAAATAGCCAAATAGGTGAAAAATTTCTCGAATTCAAATTGATTATCAGCACTTCGTTCAATAAAGTGATAATAAATTGGAATGAAATCATGTCGGAATAGCCAAATGAAATGAGGTAAATAAAACAATAAACTCAGGAAAACGGCAAAATAAAATTGGTAATTCTTCCACCAGATTTTATAAATAGGTAATAGCGTAAAAAGCAAAACCAAAATCCCGTGGTATTTGCTGTACATCAACCCGGCAAACGAAATAGCCAATAAAAAAGTATCTGAAATTCTGCTTTTCTCGATGAATTTCTTTAAAGAAAACAAATAAAGAAAAAGAAAAAACAACAAAGGAGCATCCGGTGTACTGATGAATCCAAATACCTGAATAATTAAAGTTGAAAATAATAAAAGTCCAAAAAGTTGAATTTGTTTTTTGGTAGTGGGTTGAAGAATCTTAGCTAAAAATAAAAGACCAAAACAATTTAATAAAACAGTAAAAAAGCGTAAACCGAATTCAGTTTGGAAAAACTTGTAACCTAAAGAAATCCACCACGCAATCATGGGAGGATGATCAAAATAACCCCAATCTAAATTCTGTGACCAAACCCAATAATAAGCTTCATCTTCCGAAATTGGCGTAACAAAAGCCTGAATCAAATTAAGAAGTAAGAAAATCAGTAATAAAAAATAAACGGACTTTTTCATTTCTTAAGCAAAAGTACTACAAACGAAATAAATTTTAAGAAAAGTAAAAATCAGTAAAGTGAAATTAAATTTGACAGAAATTGACCTTACAAATGATGGTAACATAAAAATTATTGTTCAGTTATTTAATTGTAAAATTATGCAGCAACGAGTAAAGCCACGTATAGGTCTAAATGAATTGAACCACCAAGAATTAAACAGATTACGAGGATTGTTACTTAACTGACCAAAATCAATCTGAATTAAATAGTTAAAATCCAATAGATTTCTTACTTTTGCGCAACAAAAATTTTTTTAGAAATGAATCTTCACGAATATCAGGGAAAAGAAATCTTAAACCAATACGGTGTAAAAATACAAAGAGGTATTGTAGCGACAACTCCGGATGAGGCAGTTGAAGCGGCTAAAAAATTAACAGAATTAAACGGAAATGAAGGTTGGGTGGTAAAAGCTCAGGTTCATGCCGGTGGTCGAGGAAAAGGAGGAGGAGTGAAATTCTCTCCAACTCTTGAAAAATTACGAGAAAATGCCGAAAACATTATTGGTATGCAGTTAATTACTCCTCAAACTTCTGCTGAAGGTAAAAAAGTTCATCAGGTTATGATTGCAGAAGATGTATATTATCCGGGTGAAACAGAAACAGAAGAATTTTATGTTTCCGTATTGTTAAATCGTGCTAAAGGAGTGAATATGATTATGTATTCAACCGAAGGAGGAATGGACATTGAAGCCGTTGCAGAAGAAACTCCGGATAAAATATTTTTGGAAGAAATCGACCCTGCAGTTGGATTACAAGGTTTTCAAGCTCGTAAGATTGCATTTAATTTAGGTTTAAACGGAGCCGCTTTTAAGGATTTTACTAAATTTATCACTTCTTTATACAATGCTTTTGAGGGAAGCGATGCTTCTTTGTTTGAAATTAATCCGGTTTTAAAAACATCAGATAATCAAATTTTAGCAGTAGATGCCAAAGTAACTTTAGACGATAACGCTTTGTTTCGACATCCGGAATTAGCTGCTTTGCGTGATACACGCGAAGAAGATGCAACCGAAGTAGAAGCAGGTGAAGCCGGTTTGAATTTCGTGAAATTAGACGGAAATGTTGGTTGTATGGTTAACGGTGCCGGTTTAGCAATGGCAACTATGGACATCATTAAATTATCGGGAGGTAATCCGGCTAACTTCTTGGATGTTGGAGGAACAGCCGATGCTGAACGCGTTGAAAAAGCTTTTCGTATTATTTTGAAAGATGAAAAAGTAGAAGCAATTTTGGTAAATATTTTTGGTGGAATCGTCCGTTGTGACCGTGTTGCTCAAGGTATTTTAGATGCTTACCAAAATATGGGTGATGCCATTCAAGTGCCGATTATTGTTCGTTTACAAGGAACAAATGCTGAAATTGCCAAAAAAATGATTGATGATTCCGGACTGAAAGTTCTTTCAGCCATTACCTTACAAGAAGCAGCTGACCGAGTAAAAGAAGTTGTAGCATAAATCAGAAAAAGACAAAATAAAATTAAAAGGAATTCAAGTTGAGTTCCTTTTTTTATTTCTTTTTTTGGATAAAATAAAACAATAAAATATTGATAAATTGTTGATTCTTTTAGAGGTCTAAAAATAAAAAATAAAAGAATGTAAAATAATAGACTGATAATTAGCGATATAATACTCATTCAAAGTCTATGGATTATATAAGCTGATTAAAAAAAAAAAGAGTAGCTTTGCAGGCTAACTAAGCCTAAAAGGAATGTCTATACAGTTTACAACTAAATTAATCTGTACGATTGCGTTACTTTTTTATCAACTGGATTATGCACAAAACCAAGAATCCGGGTTGGATGAAAGTTATTTAGTTAGCGAATATCAAAAATTTTTCTCTGAAACACGTTCTATTTTAACTGAATTAACTTCAGAAAGTAAAATCTTAGAATCAAATCTTTGGGAAAATTTAATTCAGGATGAGCAAATTCTTCAAAACACTATTCCCGACACCTATTCAGTTTTTGATAAGAAAATCAATTTCTCTGATTTAGGTTTAAAATGGGTTTCTGATGCTAATGCCAATTTTTCTCCCGGACTTATGGATGTTGAAGATTTAGTTTCACGCTATCGAGTTTCTACCGGTTTGGATTGGGTGATTTTGGGCGAAGGAAGCTGGTTCAAGCATAAAGAAGATTTGAATTTGCTGAAAATCCGAATTAAGAGGGATTCACTTTCAAACCTTATTCAGTACACAAAATTTTCTGTGAAAGATAAATTGAACTTGATTCAAACGGTTTTTGACCAAAATCGAATTGAATTATTGGAAAAATACAGTTTATTGATTCAGAAATCGATTCATTTTTATGATTTGATGGTGGAAAGAAAGTTATTTCATTCCAGTGAAAAAATCAAAGAAGAACAAAAATTAGAAGAATTGAACAATACGATTGCATTTTACAATTCGTATTTAGAAAAAACCAATGAATTCTGGGTAGAAAAATATATGGATTTACCGGAATATTTTGATGATTTACCGGATTGGAAAAGTATTCGTGATGGGGATTTA
>JAQVDG010000227.1 GCA_028698395.1 Weeksellaceae bacterium | reverse complement strand
GTGGTACGACCACATAAAACACCTTGCCAAACAAGACACCAACAAACGACATAATTATTTTATCACTTTTCTTTACTTCCTGAATTGGATTCTGATTTTGTTGTTTTTTGGTGGTGAACAAATTGAGTTATTGGCATTTCTCGGACTTTCCATTGCTATTTTTCTCAGTCGGTTTACCCAATATATGAATTCCTATAATCGAAAAGAACTTTTTGTGTGGATTTATATCCTGATAATGTCCGGATTCTTTTTCAGACAAGAAATTTATACTATTTACGAGAGTTTATTGGGCAATGTTACGTTTTAACTCCAATTGATTTCCGTCAAATTCCGCATACGTAAAATGATTTACCCAATCACCTAAATTCATATAAATTGAATTTTTTCCAACTTGAATTTCCATTGGTAAATGACGATGTCCAAAAATGAAATAATCAAAATGCTCAGCTTCCAATTTTCTTTTGGCATAAAGAGCCAACCATTCATTTTCTTCGCCTAAAAAATGGACATCTTCATCACCCGAAATCAACTTATTTTTACGCGAAGTCGTAATTCCCAACCAAACAGCAAAGTCCGGATGAAGTAAAGAAAAAAAGAATTGAGCAATTTTATTCGTAAAAAGTTTTTTCATTCGTTTATAACCTTTGTCGCCCGGCCCTAATCCATCTCCATGGGCAATGAAAAACTTTTTCTGATTAATTGTAAAAATTTGACGTTCTCTAAAAAGCTGTATACCAATTTCTTTTTCTAAATAATCCCGCATCCACAAATCATGATTTCCTGTAAAAAAATAAATTTTTATTCCAGAATCACTTAATTCTGCCAATTTTCCTAAAACTCGAACAAATCCGCGCGGAACCACTTGTTTGTATTCATACCAAAAATCAAATAAATCACCCAAAAGAAATAAAACCTGAGCCTCTTTTTTGATTTCGTCTAACCATTTTACAAAACGGATTTCTCGAATACGACTTTCTGCATCATTCGTAGCACCCAAATGTTGGTCAGAAGCAAAATATACTTTTTTACCTTCTTTTAATTCAATATTTATTTGTTGTCCTCTGCCAGCCATTCAGCGTAAGATGTTTCAGTTTCATGAAGTCGAAGTGAATGTAAACTCACTGTTTCCGGCAAATACAGACGAATACGTTCCACCATGTCAATCAGCATATTTTCACACGAAGGTTGGTAGTCTGTAAAAATGACTTTATGCCCTTCTTCGATTAATTTTTCTCCTAAAATTTTATGAGGTGAATTGGCATTCAGCAAGATACTATGGTCAAAATAATCTTCCACTTGAGATTTTACGATTTTTTTAATATCACCAAAATCTATCACCATTCCGAATTTGGGATGATTTTTTTCCTGATTCGGGCTTCCTTTTACGGTTACAAATAATTTGTAGGAATGTCCATGAATATTTTTGCATTTTCCGTCATATCCATACAGAGCATGAGCGGTTTCAAAATTAAAAGATTTGGTAACTCGGATTATGTTCATTATCTTAACTGTCCTTAAATCAACTGCAAAGTTATGCAATTAACCACAATAGGACGAAGTGTGTTTGACTTATTTTTCCCAAAGCGTTGTTTGAACTGTGATTCCGTTCTTTCAGAAGCTAATATTCTATGTGTAGATTGCACTCTTGAACTTCCTTTTACATATTGGAACTTGGACGATTCCAATTCTGCTTATCAAAAATTAAGCGATTTGTGTTCAGTAGAAGCAGCTTGTAGTTTATTAATTTTTCGTCATGATACAATTACTCAGAAATTATTGCATGCATTGAAATACAATAACAACAAAAAAGTCGGAATTGTATTAGCAGAAAAACTCAATAAAGAAATGGATTTATCGGTTTATTCGGGTATTATCCCCATTCCGATTCATCCTAAAAAATTAAAAAAAAGAGGATATAATCAGGTAATTCCGTTTGCTAAAACTTTAGCAGATAAAAATGGAATTCCTTTAATAGACGACTTTCTGATTCGGGTTCAGAATAATCCTTCCCAAGTGTCAAAATCACGAAAAGAACGATTGAATTCTATTCAAAATGCTTTTAAACTAACTTCAAAGCAAATTAAAGGTCATTTTTTATTGGTAGATGATGTTTTAACAAGTGGAGCCACGCTTTCTATTTGCGTAAATTTAATTCATTCTCAATTTCCGGAAGTTAAAATCAGCGTATTGACAATCGCATCTGTTGAATAAAAAAGCCCTGATTACTTACTTATAATCAGGGTCTTAATTAGAGGTTCCGAGCGGATTCGAACCGCTGTAGACGGTTTTGCAGACCGGTGCCTAGCCCCTCGGCCACGGAACCTTTTACTTGCATAGGACTGCAAATATATAAATTTAAACGAAATTTAGAATTTCTTTTCTAAAACTACGCTTACTTTTTTTACATTTCCTTCAATTGGGGGATTAATTTTAGTTAATTTTACTCTAACAAAGCGAACTTCAGGAAGTTCATTCTGAATTCTTTGTAAAATTCTATGTACAACATTTTCCAATAATTTTGAACGAATTAAAACTTCTTCTTTTACGATAGTATTTAAATGAACATAGTCCACCGTATCATTCAAATCATCTGTTTCCATTGATTTTGACAAATCGGTTTCAATTTCCAAATCAACTAAATAATCTGAACCAATCAATGCTTCTTCTTCCAAACAGCCATGATTGGAATGAACTCGAATATCTTCTAAAATGATTTTACCCACCCCCTAATTTTTTGAAAATTTGTTTGGATTTATTTTTTATAACTCACCGATTGAACTGCTTCAATGATTTCTCCTACACTCGGGTACCATTCTTTGAATAATTCTGCTGAATAAGGAGCGGAAATATCCGGTGAAGTAATTCGTTTAATCGGAGCGTCCAAATAATCAAATGCTTTTTGCTGAATCATATATGAAATTTCGGTTGAAATACCTCCAAACGGCCAAGATTCTTCTACAATAACCAATCGGTTGGTTTTTTGAACAGACTGAATAACCGTATCGTAATCCAATGGACGTAAAGTTCTCAAATCAATAACTTCGGCAGAAATCCCTTGTTTTTCTAATTGTTCGGCAGCTTCCAGAACATTTTTCACCATTTTTCCGTAAGAAACCAAGGTTACATCCGAACCGGATTTTTTAATGTCGGCTACACCTATCGGAATCAAATATTCTCCTTCCGGAATTTCCATTTTATCACCATACATCTGTTCTGATTCCATAAAAATCACAGGATCATTGTCACGGATTGCAGATTTTAATAATCCTTTTGCATCATAAGGATTAGAAGGAACTACAACTTTTAATCCCGGAGTATTGGCATACCAATTATCAAAAGATTGTGAATGTGTTGCGCCCAATTGTCCGGCAGAACCGGTTGGTCCTCTGAAAACAATTGGAATATTCCATTGTCCTCCGGACATTTGATACATTTTGGCGGCATTATTTATAATTTGGTCAATAGCGACCAAAGAAAAATTAAAAGTCATGAATTCAATAATCGGACGACAGCCATTCATCGCAGCTCCAATACCAATTCCGGTAAAGCCACCTTCTGAAATGGGAGAATCAATTACTCGTTTCGGACCGAATTCATCCAACATTCCTTTGGATGCTTTGTAAGCACCATTATATTCTGCGACTTCTTCGCCCATCAAATAAATGGAGGAATCCCTTCTCATTTCTTCGCTCATTGCCTCCGCAATGACTTCTCTGAATGTTTTAACTGCCATAATTGTATTTCATAAGAGAGCAAAAGTACAAAGTTTTTTGAAAATCTGTCTTCTTTTAAAAACTGTATTGTTTCTAAGAATTTTATTTTTTCATATTGAATTTTCCTATTATATGAAAAACCCTGAATATTCAGTGATATTCAGGGTTTTTATTATAAAGTTAATTTTAGGATTAGTTTCCTTCTCCTTCCATTTTCTTTTTCAATTCAGCTAATTCGTCGATGTCTCCTAAAGTAGCGGTTTCGGTAGTTTGATTCTCCAAAGCTTTTTTAGCTTGTTTTTCTTCTTCCTCACGGAAAGAAGCAGAGTGAGAAACAACAACACGACGGAATTCTTTATTGAATTCAATCACTACAAATTCCAATTCATCTCCTTTTTTAACTCGAGAACCATCTTCTTTTTCCAATGTTCTTGCCGGAGCAAAAGCTTCAACATCTGCATCTTCAAATTGGATAGTTGCTCCTTTATCGAATACGTCAACTGCTTTTCCGGTATGATGAGTTCCTACCGCATATTTAGCTTCGTATTTATCCCAAGGGTTTTCTGTCAATTGTTTATGACCTAAACTCAAACGACGGGTTTCAACATCTAATTCTAAAACTACTACATCCAAAACATCGTCCACATTGCAGAATTCAGATGGATGTTTAATTTTTTTAATCCAAGACAGGTCAGAAATGTAAATTAAACCGTCCACTCCTTCTTCCAATTCAACGAATACACCAAAATTAGTAAAGTTTCTTACTTTTCCTTTGTGTTGTGAACCAACCGGATATTTAGCGGTAATATCTGTCCATGGATCCGGAGTTAATTGTTTGATTCCTAATGACATTTTTCTTTCATCACGATCCAAAGTCAAAACAACAGCTTCTACTTCATCTC
>JAQVDG010000226.1 GCA_028698395.1 Weeksellaceae bacterium | reverse complement strand
TAACGACGATGTTGGATGATTCTATTCCGCTGACAACAGGTGAATATGATGAATGGGGAAATCCAAATGAAAAAGTATATTATGACTATATGAAATCCTATTCGCCTTATGACAATATTGAGAAAAAAAAATATCCAAATATGTTGGTTACTACCGGATTACATGATTCACAAGTACAATATTGGGAACCGGCAAAATGGGTCGCAAGATTGCGAGATTTAAAAACGGATGATAATTTACTTCTTTTAAAAACTGATATGGAAACCGGACACGGAGGAGCTTCCGGACGGTTTGAATCCTTGAAAGAAGTAGCATTGGAATATGCGTTTATTTTTAAATTAGAAGGAATTACGAAGTAGTCGCCTTATGAAGTTCGAGCTTCAAAAAATCGTATTTTTGCATCATGATTTCCAAACAAGAAATTTTTTCAATTTCAAATGAAGTGGAATTTGAAGAAACGGCACTTAAAGTTTTTCGTTATCAAGCAACGGAAAACCAAATTTATGCTGAATTTCTGAGTTATTTAAAAATCCGTCCGGAAACGGTGAAAACAATAAACGAAATTCCTTTTCTTCCGATTCGTTTTTTCAAAGAATATGAAATAATTTCAGGAAAAAATCCGATAGAAAAAATATTCACAAGTTCCGGAACTACCGGAAGTGCAGTAAGTCGGCACTTGGTTAGCGATATGAGTTTTTATCGAGAAAGTTTATACCGCAGTTTTCTTCACTTTTATGGCGATTTTGAATCGTACAGTATTTTTGCCCTTTTACCGTCTTATTTGGAGAGAGAAGGTTCTTCTTTAATTGATATGGTGGAATTTTGGTTAGAAAAATCCGGAAAAGGTGGTTTTTATTTATACAATCATGAGGATTTATACAGAGATTTAGTAGAAAACGAAAAAAAAGGGGAAAAAGCGATTTTAATAGGTGTTTCCTTTGCATTGCTTGATTTTGCAGCGAATTTCCCAATGAATTTACAACATACTTTTGTGATGGAAACCGGAGGAATGAAAGGCAGAAAAAAAGAAATAACCCGTACGGAACTGCACACTCTTTTGAAAAAAGGCTTGGGCGTAAAAGAAATTCATTCTGAATACGGAATGACAGAATTATTGTCTCAGGCATATTCGTATGGAAATTCAGGATTTCAAACTCCTCAATGGATGAAAATCTTAATTCGAGATACAGAAGACCCTTTTTCCTTTTTGCCCAATGGAAAAACAGGAGGAATCAACGTGATTGATTTAGCAAATTTAAATTCATGCAGTTTCATCGCAACCGATGATTTAGGAAAAAAACAGACTGATTTTTCCTTTGAAGTACTTGGGCGTTTTGACCATTCCGATATTAGAGGTTGTAATCTTATGGTAACAGATATAGGCGATTCAATTACTAAAACTTTTTAGAACCGTTTAAAATTTAACACCTCTGTTTTAAATATTTTTTAAAACAATAACTTGTAATAACAAAAAAAATACTTACTTTTGGCTTATTTCATGATTCTGAAAAATTGTTTTTTAGAGGTTTAACAATTTTCCAGTTCTTAATTAAACATAAATTTAAACACACAAAAGAACAATGAGGTTAATTAGGTTTTTTACGTTTTCACTACTCCTCTGCGCAAGTAGTTTATTTGCACAGAACTCACAAAATAATCAAGGAGATTATATTGTGATTGATTTGTCCAATACTTTACCCGGAAATGAAATCCATGATCGTTTGCACTATTTATTTATAGCGAGTGATGAAGTGGAATTACCGGAAACTATCATCAATTTATTAAATTCTACTCAAGGAGAAGAGTTTCACGAAAAATTGACATATTTAAGAGGTGCTATTATGAAAATTATCTACCATCCGAGAGTCAGTCCGGAAGATAAACGTTTTGTTTGTAATTTTTATATCCAAAACAGCACAAATGTAGAGTTGATTGTTCCTTTGCTGGAAAATTATTTAGCTAAAAACCCGAATTAAGATGGCAAAGAATTTATTTTATATCATAGCTTTACTTTTATCCCAAAGTGCTATTTCACAATTTGTGAGTGTGAACAATCTTATACGAACCGGGAACTTCAATTGTGGTGCAATGCCAACCGTTACAGCGCAGATTGTTACTTCAGAAGGAAGTACGGTTGAAGACGGAAACTTAGTGATTACCGACCCTTGTGGTTTTACCACTTTGCGAATCAGTATGAATAATTTACGTTACAACCAACCAAATGCTAACTGGCCTCATGGTTTCTTTTTTCCGATTGAAGAAAATATTGAGATTACCAATGTCAATCTTCCTGCCGGATGGATTACTCAAGATTCATGTACCGGAGCAAGTTGTTCTGCACAAGAAACCGGAGGAGTAGGTTTTTATTACGATGGAACTAATGCGAGTTCTTTATGTAGCGATTGCCCGGGAACTCTGAATGATGGACTGCCTTTCAATAATTATGGTATGTCATCCATGAGTTGCAATACTCCATTTTCCATTCAATTCAATATGACTTTTTGCAACAGTAAAGTAGAAACTACTTCTACCATTTTTTTATTAAAAGGAACTTCGGATGGAAATACCGGTTGTTGGACATCTCCTGATGGTCTAGAGCCTAATACGATTTCCTTTAGTATTGACACCGTTTCTTCCGAGATTCCATTATATGATTTAGTTCCGGCAAATACAGAAATCATTACCGAATGTAACAATGGAGGATTGGATTTGAATTATATTGCTGTTTTTGAAGGAGAATGTGGAACAGGTGAAGATGTAACTTGGTGGGATGCACCATCGGGAGGGAATTTAGTTGGAACGGGTTCCCCATTTTTAATTGACCCGGAAGGACCTGAATGTCCGTCCGGAACAGTTTTATATGCTTCTTGTTGCCCGAGTGGAGAAGGATGCGAACGAAAATTAATTGTAGTAGGGCATTGTCCTCCGCCTAACGAGCCCATGACTTTTTCCATTGACCCGATTTGTGCCGGTGATCCTAATCCGCTTCCATCTACTTCTAATGAAGGTTTTACCGGAAGCTGGTTTCCTTCTTTTAATTCTTATGTTTCCGGAACATACACTTTTACACCTGATTCCGGTCAGTGTGCAACTTATCCGGAAACTGTTTTTGTAGAAGTACTTCCTGTACTTACTCCGACTTTTGCTCCGGTTGCAAGTATTTGTCAGTTTTCTACTCCACCGGATTTGCCTACTCCTGAAAATAATACAATAACCGGAAATTGGTCGCCTGCATTTATTGACACCGATACACCGGGGACTTTCTTATATACCTATACATCAGACGGTGATTGTCCGGTTGATGTAACCATAGAAATTACCATTGAAGAGCAAATTGAGTCCATTTTTGAATTAGAATCTTTGTATTGTGAAGGCACTGAAATTATTACACTGCCTTCCACATCTGATAATGGTATTACGGGAACCTGGACACCGGCTGTAGTGGATACTTCACAACCGGGGACGCTTACTTATACTTTTGAACCGGATTCGGATTTGGAAGTTTGTACCGGAACAATTACAAAAGATATAACAATAGTGCCTAATGCCATTCCTACCTTTGCACCAATGAATGAAATCTGTCAGTATTCTACTCCGCCGGATTTACCTCAACCTATTGAAGATATTCCGGGAACTTGGTTTCCTGAAACTATAAATACCAATACTGCCGGAACTTTTGATTTTACTTTTACACCGGACGGGAATTGTTCTGAATCTAAAACGATTCAAATTATTATTGTAAACGAAGTAACACCTACTTTTAATCTGCAAGGAACTTATTGTCAGAACGAGTTACCACAAGATTTAAATACAATTTCCAATAATGATGTACCCGGAACTTGGTTTCCGGCTGAAATTGATACGGAAACCGTTGGTATAACTACTTATACTTTTACTCCGGAAATCGACCAATGTGCAGTAGATATTTCAGTTCCGATAGAAATTTATCCTTTGCCGGTTTTAAATAGTTTACCGCCACAATATTCGTGTGATAATAATTTTGATGGAACTTATACGATAAATTTAAGTGCATTGAATGCTCAGTTAGGAGGAGGTACCGGAGTAAGCTATCGTTACTTTGCTTCTGTTGATGATTTGAATGCCAATAATTCTATTCCAAACTGGCAAACGACCAATTTCCCGATTGCTTCTTTTCCGGCAACTGTTTACGTGATTGGAAAAAACGCTCAAAACTGTAATTCTGATCCTATTGCCATTCCAATTTTGAAAGGAGACCAAGTAACATATAATGCAGGGCCGTTCGGTCCAATTAATTATTGCCCGGAGGACACTGTAAATTTAACTCAATTTGAAAATTTAATCAGTACAGATCCGAGTGTTACGTTCAAATACTATGCAACGCTTGAAGATGCAAGAAATGAAGAATCACCGATTAATAATGCAGGGAATTATACACCACAAGATTCTCAAATCGTTGCTTATGTTCGTTTAAACAGTACTGAATTTTGTTCAGCTCTTGTGGAAATTCAACTTAACCGATTTGAATCCCCGGATTTAAATGTTCCGGATTTCTCTTATTTATGTGATGGTAAAAATATAGAAGTTGAAGCAACAAGTAGTTTCCCCAATGCTACATTTGAATG
>JAQVDG010000225.1 GCA_028698395.1 Weeksellaceae bacterium | reverse complement strand
AAGATTACAACGAGAAAAAGAGAGAAATTGTCAGTCAAATCATTTTACTCTTTCTCATTTTAATTGTCTTTGGTTTTGTAGTTTACTAAAGTTCGCTATAACGGTTGGAAAATTGGCGATGGGCGGATTTTTACCGTAAATTTTGAACCGAAGCACCAACTTTCAAATATATTAAGAATTTTGAATCGAAGCGATTAAAACGCCTGACGCAAAACCAGTTGTTAGCGGTTCGGCGTTTTTCTCGTCCGTTGCTTTCAACTTGCATATCTTCTGTTTTTCTAATCTTTATCATCTGTTTCATCACTGCTTTCTTCTAAAAAATAGTTTATTTGTTTTTGTACCTTGGAAGTTGCGAGCAATTTTCTACGTTCTATACGTTCTCTTGCTTCTGCCATAATCTCCTGCATCTTACTTGCAAACTGTTTTTTTGGCGGAAGTTTTGTCCAATATTCCGCAACGGCAATGCCCGATTTATCAAGTTCCATTAGTTCAGCAACCTTTCTATTGGCATCGGTACAAAGTATTAAGCCAATCGGGGTTTCTTCGTCTTCTCGTCTTTCGTATTGATTAAGCCAATTCAAATATAATTCCATTTATCCTTTATATGCAGGCTTAAATTTTCCAATCTTCAATTCTATCGCAACTAAACGTTTGATATCCCGATTATAAAAAAGTAGGTCAATATGATAATCGTCATTTTCTATTGAAATCCGTTTTTGACGGGCAACAAATGTAAAACCAACACCAAATTCCAAAATAAATGTTTCTATATCCCGCAAGATCGCTTCTTCAATATCGCCTTCTAAAAAATTGTCTTTAAGTCCAAGTGTGTCTAGAATAACAGGGTCTTTGAACGCATTGAAAGGAATTTTGCTTTGTCGTGTAAGTTGCAAATTAGCATTATTTCTACGCAAAAATGCTTTTCTGGCAATTAAATGCTTTAAATCTCTCACGCCTAAAAAACCTCTATTCACTTCTTCTGCGTAGTAAAGTTTTTCCTCAATGGTTTTTAGTGGCAACAATTCACGAATATGTGACCAACTCAATTGTGTCCACAGCGTGGACACTTTTTCAAAATCGGGAAATTGTGTAGCAAATTGCATCATTCGGCGGACATTACGCTCATAATATTCTTTGCCATACTTTTGCTGTAATTGTGTACACAGTGCGGATACAATCTTTTTCCCATATTCGGCACGCTCCATTCCCAAAATTGCAGAGTTAATGTACTTGCCAATCTCTCAAAACATCAAAACTATCTGACTGTTCGCTGCCGAAATAGCATTGAATTTTCGTTTTTCAATGATTTGGGCAACATTAGAAAATACAATATTTTCCTGCTCTGTATCTGTGAGTTGAAGTTCGTTTTTATGTTTTGATATTTTATTCATTTTCTAACTTATTACAACAAGTGCAACAGTACTAAATTTATTTGAATTTCAACAAAAAAATCTTTCCGCATGTACAAATTCACACGGAAAGATTTACTGCGTTGCAAACGAAATTATTGCCTATTCAGGTACAACTCCCCATTGAATGGGAATGTTGCGGAACTCAATCATACCGCGATTCTTTGCATCAATGTAGACGGACATCTTGACAAGTTCAAATGCCTCAAGCGTTTCGGGGACATTTTGAAATGCGCCATTGTACTTTCCCTCACAGCGAATTTCCACCCAAATTCCTTTCGGAACTTCAAAAGAAGGACAACCCCGCTCTTGTGAGTAACTTTTCCCCTTCGAATCGAAAGCGGTGGTATTTCCAGTACTACCAACACTTCCACCAAAACTTGCCCTTGATACATAGGTTTTGTTTTTCACCTTAAACACAAGAGAAACTTCACCCGTTGAGGCATCGCCGTAAGCACCTACAAACTCCACATCAATCGCCGATTTCAACGGATTGACCACAAACGGTTCATCCGTCATGTTAATACCTGTTGCACGCTCGCCCATTTTTTTGATAAACGAACCGAAACTACCTTTTTTCTTCCCCTCTGCGGGTACTGAATCGTTTTGAGCCATTACGCTGCCTGCAGTAAACACTGCCAAAACAGCCATTACAATTAATTTCTTCATTATGAAATAGATTTAAAATTTGTTACTAAAAAAATTACTTACTACTTTTTGTTTAAAAATCTGATTTTTGCAAAGTTTACATACTCTTTAGGCGAATGGACAAGCCCTAAATGTAGTTGGCTCGTATACACAGCTCCGTTCTCTTTGTTAGAAATCACGATTGTACTGCCTGTTCCGCTAAACTTGTTGCCATCCTTGTCGATAATATCCGCTACTACGTGATATTCTTTACTCCAATTGGTTTGAATAGCCGTTGCATCGGTAATTTTAAACTCAATCTCGCATCTGACTTCACCCCTTTGCAACAAATCAACAATTTTGCAACTTGCAATTTCAAAGGGTGCGCCATCTTCCACTTCGTAAGGAACGGCTTTGCCTACAAGCGAAGATTTAAGTTTTTCAACTTCTGCCGTAAGTTTTGCGTCTCCTTCTTTGCGTTTAGCATCCCACTCCTTTTCGAGTTCCGCTCCTTTTTTCCAATCGCTCTCTGTCAGCTTTTTCTTACCGCTTTTGAACGGCTCGCTAAACTTTTCTTCAGCCGCATATTTATCTGCCCTAAACACAGAATCTTGATACGCGTGTTGATACACTACATTAGGCAAATCACCTAAAAACTCATTACTTGCAAGTCTCTTGCCACTACTACCGCTTCCGCCGCCGCAGCCCGAAAGCATCATTACTACTACGAGACATGTTACTCCAATCTTCACCATTTGCCTCAAATTTAATCTACTTTTTGTCATTTTCTCTTTACTTCTTGACATTTTATACAATTTATTAGTTAAACAATATGTCAGGTCGTTTGCTTGTAACAGTTTGGTTCGCAGCCATTTTCCACCGCGCTGTCCGTCGCTGACGCCTAACGTCAGTCTAAATATAGTGTCCCCCTTTATTAGGACAGATTTTTTAGTTTGTTAATATTTTTTTCTTTTCCTTAATTCCGCAGAATAATTATATTTTTTGTTGCTATTAAAATGCAAGTTATTGTTAATAAACATTTTAACAACAACTTACATTTTTCATGATTTTCACTTATTTTTGGAACGAAACATAAAAACAGTAATAATCATGGGTGCAAAGATACAATTAAAAAATAAAAAAACAGGAACTTTTGGTGGAATTTTTTTAACCCCTAAATTCAATAATAAAAATTTATAACGAGCTAAAAATCTGTATATTAAAATTAAATTTATGTGTAATTGATTTCACAAAGAGATAATTTAGTTTTTTGTATCTTTGTAAAAAGATTATTTACAATAGAAATTCAATTTGCTGTTATTAAGGGATAATATATGGACACAATTCAAAAACACTTGACAGAAAAAACACACAAAACAACATCGGGCATTATTCATTATTGGACAAACAAAATTAATCCCGATAGGCTTACATTGGTTTTTCTTCCGGGACTGACGGCAGACCACAGATTGTTTGAAAAACAGATTGACTATTTTAAGGACAAATATAATGTGTTTGTTTGGGATGCACCTGCTCATGCTTCTTCGTATCCGTTTAAGCTTGATTTCAGTTTGATGGATAAAGCAAAATGGTTAAACGAAATACTCGAAAAAGAAAATATTTTGCGTCCCGTTATTGTAAGTCAATCTATGGGTGGCTATGTGGGACAAACTTTTTCAGAACTATTTCCCCAAAAACTGAAAGGTTTTATTTCCATTGATTCTGCCCCGTTGCAAAGAAAATATTTGACAAATATAGAACTTTGGCTGTTGAAACGAATGGAACCTATTTATCGTCTGTACCCTTGGAAATCTTTATTGAAGGCAGGCGCAAAAGGAACTGCGGAAACCGAATACGGCAGAAAATTGATGCGTGAAATTATGATGACCTACGATGGCGATAAAAAACGATACGCCAAACTTGCCGGACACGGTTACAAAATGCTTGCCGAAGCCTATGAAAAAGATTTGCCGTATAAAATTACCTGCCCCGCCCTATTGATTTGCGGAGAAAAGGACAAAGCAGGCTCAACTCTTAGATTTAACAAGGCTTGGCATAAAAACACCGGAATTCCCATTGAATGGATAAAAGGTGCCGGTCACAACTCTAATACGGATAAACCGGAAATTGTTAATGAGTTAATTGAAAATTTTGTTGAAAAATTAGTTTAGGTTGATGCTGTTATTATATACATGCAAAACACACCAAAATATCGTAAAATAATCCATGTAGATATGGATGCATTTTATGCATCTGTGGAGCAACGCGACCACCCGGAATGGCAAGGCAAACCGCTTGTTGTGGGCAGTTCACACCCTCGTGGGGTCATTGCAGCAGCAAGCTACGAAGCTCGTACATATGGCATTCACTCCGCTATGCCTTCAAAAAAAGCCTTGCAACTTTGTCCGCACTTGATTTTTGTACCGCCTCGGTTTGAGGTCTATAGATCGGTGTCTAGAGAAATCCACGATATTTTCAGCGAATATACCGACTTGATTGAGCCGCTTTCGCTTGACGAAGCTTTTTTAGATGTCACTGAAAACAAGCCCGGTATTCCTCTCGCCCAAGATATTGCCAAGGAGATTAAAATAAAAATAAAATCACAGC
>JAQVDG010000224.1 GCA_028698395.1 Weeksellaceae bacterium | reverse complement strand
TTTTGCCAGCCAGCATCCTGATATGACTCCGGAGTTAATCTACGCCAGCCCTGATTACAGAATCCTCGTTGGCGATTACTTCACCCGCCAATCTGCCAGTGATGATTTAAGAAAAATTCAACGGAATTATCCGGGAGCATTTGCTATTCAGTACAGAATCTGGTGTAGAAAAGCAAAATAAAACTCTTAACAGACTCCTTAAATCTCGATTTTACCATTCTTTATAAATAAATCAAACAATTTTTCAACTCAAAATCTTCTATTTTCTTGTTTCATAAACTCAAAACGGGCTTTCGTAAACTGAGGCTACTTTTATTATTTAAAGCAGAATAGTTTTGCCCTAATTATTTAAAATAAACAGAAATGAAAAGATTATTATTACTATTTTACCTCTTGGTATTTGCCCAATTGGCTTTTGGGCTGGAACCGACGTACAATTCAGATTTTCTAAATAATGAGAATCTTGTTGTTTCGGAAATTTATCACAGTTTTATTAAAATTGATGATACAGAGGTTTCTACCGATAATCCTAATGCTCTTACAGTGGGCAAGGATAGAAATTCGGGGAGAGAGTCTGTATTGGGAGTGCAAAACGTATTCATACCCGATGCCAATTTTAAAACCTATTTAATTGCCAATTTTGATACGGACAGCGATGGCGAAATTTCCTATACGGAAGCGGCAGCCGTAACGGGAGCTATCAGCATTTCCAACAAAAACATTGCGGATTTGACCGGAATTGAAGCTTTTATTAATATTACGGAATTATTATGCTTCCAAAATCAATTGACGAGTTTAGATTTAAGTCAAAACACCCAACTTTGGCGAGTAAATGCAAGAAACAATCAGTTGACTTCGGTTGACTTTGGCGCAAATACAGCTTTGACTCAAATTTCAGTTGAAAGCAATAATTTGAGCGGTTTGAATGTTCAAAATGGCAATAACACCAATATTACTTATTTCTTTGCTTACAACAATTCAAATTTATATTGTATTCAAGTGGATAATGTTGCCATCAGCAATGCCAACTGGACTGGAAGTAATTATAATTTTGATTCACATGCTTCATTCAACACCAACTGTTCCCCTCAATATCAAATCACCGTCACTGCAAATCCTAGCACAGCCGGGACTATTACAGGCGGAGGCCTTCACTACAGTGGTGACACAGCAACACTTACCGCTACACCTACGATTGCTTACCAATTCGTGCGTTGGACTGAAAACGGAACAGAAGTTTCTACTGCTAATCCTTACATCTTTACAGCTAATGCCAATAGAACTTTAGTAGCGGAATTTGCTCCAATACTAAACGTTAATGATGTAAATACAATTACATTAAATGTTTATCCTAATCCAGTTTCAACAATTCTAAATGTTGAAGTGAAAGAAAGCACAAACATTAAAATTATAAATTTACTAGGTGTAACTGTTGTCACACAAAAATTAAATGCAGGCAATAACACCATTGATGTAAGTAATTTAGAAAAAGGTGTTTATTTCCTTCGTACTGATAAAGGTAAAACTGTGAAGTTTATTAAAAAGTAATTTTTTTTCATAATCTTGTTTAACCAGAAGCCATCCGATATCGGGTGGCTTCTTTTTTTGGACTTTTCTTACTAATTTAGATACCAACAATTCCACTTATCTTTTTCTCTTGCCTCATAAATATTATAAGTGTTTACTCCTAAAAATAGCACTACTGTTATGTAAACTGTAAAATCGTATAATGTATATTGTATAAAAAACCATTATCAATGTTTTTAGAATTTAATTTTGGGCATTGTATAATTCTTCAGAAGTACAAAAAGATATTTAAGTCCAACAAAACACATGAGATATTTAACAAAAAAATCCAATTTCTCTAAAAAGAGAAACTGGATTTTTTATTATTTTGAGGTTTTACCTTCTTTAGCTTCGATTATACTCAGCCATCAGAATTAACCAACTTCTTACCAACTTGCTTTTTTCACGCCCGGGATAAGACCTTGATTTGCCATTTCACGGAATGTAACACGTGAAATACCAAAGGTTCTCATATACCCTTTTGGTCGGCCGGTCAACTTGCGACGGTTATGCAAACGTACAGGTGAAGCGTTTTTTGGTAATTTTTGAAGTCCTTCATAATCACCGGCTTCTAACAAGGCCTGACGTTTAGCCGCATACTTAGCTACAAGTCTTTCTCTTTTACGCTCACGCGCTTTCATAGATTCTTTTGCCATAATCTTATTTGTTATCTTTTTTGAAAGGTAAACCAAATTTCTCTAACAAAGCTTTTGCTTCCTTATCTGTCTTTGCATTTGTAACAAAGGTGATGTCCATACCTTGGATTTTTTTCACTTTATCAATATTAATTTCAGGGAAAATAATTTGTTCAGTGATACCCAGGTTGTAATTTCCTCTTCCGTCAAATCCTTTTGCGCTAATCCCTTGGAAATCGCGAATTCGCGGTAAAGCAGAAGAAACCAAACGATCTAAGAATTCATACATTTGAGTTCCTCTCAGAGTTACTTTGGCTCCTATCGGCATTCCTTTACGCAATTTAAAAGCTGCTTCGTCTTTTTTGGAGATAGTTCCAACTGCTTTTTGTCCTGCGATTAAAGTCATTTCTTCTACTGCGTAATCCACAATTTTTTTATCAGCGGTTGCTGCTCCCAATCCTTGACTCAAAACAATTTTTTCTAATCTTGGAACTTGCATTACAGAAGAATATGAAAATTCTTCTTTTAATGCCGGAACAATTTCCTCTTTGTATTTTACTTGCGGACGTGGTTTATAATTTGTACTCATCTTAAATTTCTTTACCGTTAGATTTCGCCACTCTTACTTTTTTACCATCTTTAATTTCATACCCTACTCGGGTTGCTTTTCCGGTTGAATCCATAAGAGCCAATTTACTTACATAAATAGGGGCTTCTGTTTCAATGATTCCTCCTTGAGGGTTTTCTGCATTTGGTTTGGTGTGTTTTTTAATTCTATTCACACCTTCGACAATAGCTTTTGCTTTATCAGGAAAAACTTTTAATATCGTTCCTTTTACTCCTTTTGAAGCACCTGATAGTACAACTACTTTATCTCCCTTTTTAACTTTCAACTTTGCCATTGTTCTTTAAATTTTATAAAACCTCTGGGGCCAATGATACAATTTTCATATATTCCTTATCACGAAGTTCTCTCGCAACCGGACCAAATACACGTGTTCCTCTCATTTCTCCTTGAGCATTCAGCAACACGCACGCATTATCATCAAAACGGATATAAGAACCGTCTTTTCTTCTTACTTCTTTTTTGGTACGTACTACAACCGCTTTTGAGACGGTTCCTTTTTTTGCATTTCCTGTAGGGGTAGCTTCTTTAATAGCTACTACGATTTTATCGCCTACTGAAGCATAACGTCTTTTAGTACCACCTAAAACACGGATAACCAAAGCTTCTCGAGCTCCTGTGTTATCTGCTACTTTTAATCTTGATTCTTGTTGTAACATATTACTTCGCTCTTTCTATAATTTCTACTACTCTCCAACGTTTGTTTTTACTCAACGGACGTGTCTCCATAATGCGAACTTTATCGCCTTCATTGCACTCGTTTTGCTCATCGTGTGCCGTGTATTTTTTAGTTCTTTTCACAAATTTCCCATAAAATGGGTGCTTTTGTTTGTAAGTTTCGGCAACGACAATGGTTTTATCCATTTTGTTACTTGAAACAATTCCTATTCTTTCTTTTCTTACATTTCTTTCCATCATGAGACGTTTTTATTGTTGAGCTAATTTTTGGTTCAACACGGTTTCTAATCGCGCAATATGCTTACGTGATTTACGGATTTTCAAAGGGTCTTCCAACAAAGATACCTTATGATTGATTTTCAACTTTGCATAGTCAGCTTTTGCTTCTGCAATATTTGCTTTTAAATCTTCTATGCTCATTTCTCTAATATCTGCTATTTTCATACGATTTCGGTTTTATGCTGAATAATCACGTGCTACAATAAACTTTGTTTTTACAGGAAGTTTCTGAGCTGCTAAGCGCAAAGCTTCGGTTGCTACTTCCTGAGGAACTCCTCCTACTTCAAACAAAACTCTCCCTGGTTGAACCGGTGCCACCCAATATTCAGGTGCTCCTTTTCCTTTACCCATACGTACCTCTGCAGGTTTTTTAGTAATAGGTTTGTCTGGGAAAATTTTAATCCACAATTGTCCTTCACGTTTCATGAAACGTGTAGCGGCAATACGGGCTGCTTCTATCTGACGTGCAGTAATGAATGCTTCGTCTAATGATTTTATACCGAATGTCCCATAGGCAAGTTCTGCACCACGTTTGGTGTTTCCTTTCATTTTGCCTTTCTGGGTTTTTCTATATTTAACTCTTCTCGGTGATAACATTTTTTTACTCTTTAATCAATTAAACTTAATTAACGTGCGGTACGTTTTCTACCCCCACCTTCTTTCCTTTTGGATTGTTTTTTTTGCAATCCTACCAATGGAGATAATTCTCGTTTACCATATACTTCTCCTTTCATAATCCAGACTTTGATTCCCATTCGCCCATAAGTTGTATGTGCTTCTCCAATATGGTAATCAATGTCTGCTCTAAAGGTTGACAAAGGAATACGTCCTTCTTTGTAGGTTTCTGAACGGGCCATCTCT
>JAQVDG010000223.1 GCA_028698395.1 Weeksellaceae bacterium | reverse complement strand
TCCATGAGAGCTTTGATTTTCTATACAGTAAGTTACGGTTTATCCAGCATCGTTCTTTTCTATGTCATGACACAAACTGTAAATGTAAAACACTACGGATTCAATGGATTATCTAAAAATTCACCTTTATTGGCAGCCGTTTCTTCCATTGCCTTATTTTCATTAGCCGGAATTCCGTTCACTTCCGGATTCTTAGGGAAATTCTTTGTTTTAAGTTCTGCCATGGAAGATTCAAGAAATTTGTCTTTGGTTATTTTAGCTTTGATTATGGCAGTAATTAGTGTTTACTATTACATTAAAGTCATTATGGAAATGTACTTTAAAAAGCCGAAAAACAAAAGAAAAATCAAGGTTTCATCCTCTACTAAATTTCTATTGGTTATGGGTTCTGTACTCAATATCGGATTAGGAGTTTACCCGGATTTATTATGGAAATTATTAGATTGTTTCACACAAAACTAAAAATAACAAGCACTTCAAATGAGGTGCTTTTTTATTCATTTTCAAACGTAAATTCAGCGAGTAAAAGAGGATCAATTCCTTCAAAAAGTTGATCGATTATTCTTTTGCATTTATCTTTATGACAAACATATACAAAGTTTCCATTTTTTGTAACAACAGGAATTTCAATCAACCACATAAAACGATTATACTTCCGAAACTGAATGTGAATAGCATCTTCATTGATAATTCCCAAAAAACTTCCTCCATCCTGAGGTAATTTCTCAAAAATCTCCAAAGCTTGTTCCACAGAAGCTTCCAATGCTTGTGAATCTGGAATTTCTTCCTGTGTTCGGGTATTGAAAAAGAAAACTTTCATTCAAGTAAATCTACGAAAATCAAAATACTTTTTTAAGCATGGATAAAAATCCTTTCAGAATTCTTAATTTAGCCGTCAAAATTAAAGATAATTAAAGTAAAACCTGATAAAATCCAAAAAAATGAAATTTGATATCGCAGTCATCGGGAGCGGACCCGGCGGATACGTAGCAGCCATTCGCGCATCTCAATTAGGAAAAAAAGTAGCCATCATCGAAAAAGCAGAATTAGGCGGAATTTGTCTGAACTGGGGCTGTATCCCTACTAAAGCTTTACTAAAAAGTGCACATGTTTTTGACTATCTGAATCATGCCGAAGATTTTGGTTTCAATAAAATTGATAAAATTTCGTATGAATTTGAAAATATCATCAAAAGAAGCCGAGGGGTAGCCGACACTATGAGTAAAGGTGTTCAATTTCTAATGAAAAAAAATAAAATTGAAGTCATCAAAGGAGAAGCGACCATAAAACCAGGTAAAAAAATCATGGTAAAAGGAGATGACGGCGTCTCCAATGAAGTTTCTGCCGACCATATCATTATTGCCACCGGAGCTCGTTCCCGTGAATTACCAAGTATGCCACAGGACGGTGAAAAAATCATCGGCTACCGAGGTGCTTTGAATTTAAAAAAACAACCTAAAAGCATGATTGTAGTAGGAAGTGGAGCAATTGGAGTGGAATTCGCTAATTTCTATCACACTTTAGGAACTGAAGTAACCATCGTAGAATATATGCCGAGAATCGTTCCGGTAGAAGATGAAGATATTTCAAAACAACTAGAAAGATCGTTCAAAAAAAGCGGAATTAAAATCATGACCGGAACCGAAGTTACTTCTGTTGACACTTCCGGAAATGGCGTAAAAGCTACTGTAAAAACCAAAAAAGGGGAAGAAACCATAGAAGCCGAAATTTTACTCTCTGCAGTTGGAATTACACCCAATACTGAGAATATAGGATTAGAAGAAGTCGGAATTCAGGTAGAAAGAGGAAAAATCCTTGTGAATGATTTTTGTCAAACCAATGTTGCCGGTTATTATGCCATCGGAGATGTCGTACACGGTCAAGATTTAGCTCATTTAGCATCTGCTCAGGCTATTCTTTGTGTTGAAAAGATCGCCGGTTTGCATGTAGAAGCCATTGATTTTGGAAATGTTCCGGGTTGTACCTATTCCTCTCCGGAAATTGCTTCAGTCGGATTAACAGAAGCCAAAGCAAAAGAAGCCGGTTACGAGGTGAAAGTTGGGAAATTCCCGTTTTCAGCAAACGGACGAGCGGTTGCAAATGGTGCTGCTGATGGTTTTGTAAAAGTTGTTTTTGATGCAAAATACGGTGAATGGTTAGGTTGTCACATGATTGGTGATGGAGTTACCGAAATGATTGCAGAAGTAGTCGTGGCTCGAAAATTAGAAACAACAGCACATGAAATCATGACTTCCGTTCATCCACATCCGACCATGTCAGAAGCGATTATGGAAGCAGTAGAAGATGCTTACGGGCACGCTGTTCATATTTAATAAAATCGTATAAACTCTAACAACAAATAAACAGAACTGAAACGGTTCTTTTATTTGTTGTTTTTACTGTTTAAAATAAAATACAAAATGTCATACAACCCAGAATTCATGTTAAAAGCCATTGCGTGTTCCAACCAAAGTGTTGAAACCGGCGGTGGTCCCTTTGGAGCCGTTATCGTAAAAGACGGAAAAATCATTGCAGAAGGAAGCAACCGAGTAACCGTAATCAAAGATCCGACTGCGCACGCAGAAGTAGAAGCCATAAGAAATGCTGCCAAAAAATTAAATGATTTTGACCTTTCCGGTTGTGAAATTTATACTTCTTGCGAACCTTGTCCTATGTGTTTAAGTGCAATTTATTGGGCAAGAATTGACAAAATCTGGTTTGCCAATACCAAAAAAGACGCAAAAGAAATCGGATTTGATGATTCTTTTCTTTATGATGAAGTTGTACTTCCTCACGAAAAAAGAAAAATTCCTATTTCTCAATTCATGCGAAACGAAGCCTTTGAAGTTTTTGAAAAATGGACAAATAATCCCGATAAAACAGAATATTAATTCTTTATACTCCTAAATTTTTACTCAAAAACCACAAAAATTAAGTTTTATCTTTGTCTTATGAATAAATATCTGATTGTAGGTTTAGGAAACATCGGGGAAAAATACCGCTATACCCGTCATAATATCGGTTTTTTAATTGTGGACGAATTGGTAAAAAGTCAAGAACAGAGTTTTAGTTCGTCTAATTTTGGTGAAATCTCACAATTTAAATATAAATCGCGCCCGGTTACAGTTTTAAAACCAAATACTTATATGAATTTAAGTGGTGATGCTGTTCGTTTTTGGATGCAAAAAGAAAATATTTCCATTGAAAACTTATTCATTATTACCGATGATTTGAATTTACCTTTTGGTACTATTCGTATCCGTGGAAAAGGAAGTGACGGCGGACATAATGGATTAAAAGACATTCAAAATAAATTACAAAATCAAAATTATCCTCGTTTACGGTTCGGAATCGGCAATCAATTTGAGTCGGCACATCAGATTGATTATGTTTTGGGAATCTGGACAGAAGAAGAAGTTGAAAAATTAGCAGAACGAGTACAATTTGCTAATCAATCCATTTTATCGTTTATTTTTTCAGGATTAGCAAATACAATGAATAATTTTAATGGAAAGTAACGAAAGTTAATACACGACTTACTGTATTTTTCATATTTCCCATTGTGAACATTGTGCCTCCTTGGTGATCGTAGTGGTTTTATTTCAACCACAAAGTACACAAAACTCATTCGCAAAGTACACAAATCGATTTAAACCGTTTCTACAAAAAACCACCTTCCGGTAGTTCTTTTTCATATTTTACCATTGTGAACATTGTCCATCCTTGGTGATCGTAGTGGTTTTATTTCAACCACAAAGTACACAAAGTTCATTCACGAAGTATACAAATCGATTTAAACCGTTGCCACAAAAGAACCACCTTCCGGTAGTTTTTTTTCATATTTCACCATTGTGAACATTGTCCATCCTTGGTGATCGTAGTGATTTTATTTCAACCACAAAGTACACAAAGTTCATTCACGAAGTACAACACAAATCGATTTAAACCGTTGCCACAAAAAAACCACCTTCCGGTAGTTTTTTTTCATATTTCACCATTGTGAACATTGTCCATCCTTGGTGATCGTAGTGGTTTTATTTCAACCACAAAGTACACAAAGTTCATTCACGAAGTACAACACAAATCAATTTAAACCGTTGCCACAAAAAAACCACCTTCCGGTAGTTCTTTTTCATATTTTACCATTGTGAACATTGTGCATCCTTGGTGACCGTAGTGGTTTTTTTTCAACCACAAAGTACACAAAGTTCATTCACAAAGTACACAAATCGATTTAAACTATTTCCACAAAAAGCCCTTCTTCCGTTTTTTCTACTTGGACTAATTTATTTGCTGTTAATTCTTTTATTGCTTTGTCCCATTTTTTGCCTGATAATCCGGATTGGTTTTTCAGTTCGCCTAAGTCCGTTCTACCGGATTTTGTCAGAATTTCCAGAACTCCTTTTGCTTCTTCTGAAACGGCAACTTGTGGTTTTTCCGGTTTCATCTGTGGGAAAAACAACACTTCCTGAATCGATGGATTATTAGTCAAAAACATAATTAATCGGTCCATTCCGATTCCCAGTCCGGAAGTTGGTGGCATTCCATATTCTAATGCACGCAGAAAATCCCGATCGATAAACATTGCTTCATCATCGCCTTTTTCTGACAATTTCAATTGGTCTTCAAACCGCTCCCGCTGATCAATCGGGTCATTTAATTCCGAATAGGCATTT
>JAQVDG010000005.1 GCA_028698395.1 Weeksellaceae bacterium | reverse complement strand
CCGCCAGTCTTTTATTAAAATCCTCAACAGTTATTGCTGGGGATTTTTTTTTGTATAATGGATAATGTAAAATTGTCTAATGTATTACACATACATTAGGTAAAACCATTCTCCCAGCCAGTTTCTGCTATTAAAGATTAATATCAAATACTGATGGTATCTTGTCTTTTTTTACTAGACAGGAGAGTAGAAGATGCCGGTTTATCTCGTACATAAGACGAGACCAGTCTTTTTTTTAAGTCTCATTATGTAAATAGTGAGTTTTTATTTTATGAAAAATGAAAAACTAATACTCAGTTTTATAGTTGTTTATTATACGGTTCAAGGATTGATACTTTAATAAGTGAATAGTAAAATTACTATCGGTTAAATCTACAGAATACGTTTGTCCGGGAAGCATTTCTTCTAAATAGTAGCTCTGATTGGAATTTTCAATTCTGAAAAGTATATTTTTTTGAAAAATAGGACTTTTTGCAGTTAATTTTCCATTTTTGAATTCAAACTCAATGGGTTCATCTTTTAGTTTCCAATTTTTAGGTTTATCCGGAACATAGATGTTTTGAGTATTTCGGAAATTTACATTGATGAAAAATTCATTTTTTCTGTTGGTTAACTCACTTAAATCTATTTTGGTAATTAATTTTCTGTTAGTCGTACTCGTAAAGTTGAATTTTTGTTCATGAAGTATATTTCCATCAAAATCAACGATTTCTAATTTTAAATTTTCGTGAATAGTTTCGTTCAAATCATTTACAATATAAATACCTAATTGATTATTTTTTTCTTCGGCAAAAAAGAGTTGTACGGGTTCAAATACTTTTTTTACTCGGTGTTGCAAAATTTTCCAATTCCCAAAAAAATCAATTCCCGACCAAGAAATCGAAGGCCAACAATCATTTAGTTGCCAATATAAACTCCCCATTGTATGTGGGGTATCTAAATTACTTCTGTGAGCTTCAATTGCATTTCCGATTCCGTAAGCTTGAAGTAATTGAGTAACAAAAGCATAATCTTCTTCATTTTCAGGTACCGGAAAATCTCTTTCCATATAAGTTTTTATGATGTCAAAACCTCTGGGATGTTTTTGATGATTTTTGAAATCATCAGAAGTTGTTGAGAATGAATTATTTTTATTGATGTATCGAATTACTTCCGGCGAAGGAAATGATTGAAAGCCAAATTCACTCATAAAGCGTGGTCTTTTTTGGAGTAAATCTTCAAAAGGATGTCCATCGTGCCAAATCCACCAATCATGTGCGTCACCTTCTGAAATGTAGCGTTCATCGCCTCGTCCAAATTTAGGCGAACTTTCCCAATAAGACAAATCAGTAAATTCATGTACAATTTCCGGTAAAATTCCATTGAATAATTTTTGATAATTCTCCCATATTTCTCTTTTATCAACTTCATTTCTTCCATCTTGCCAACCCCAACGATGCCAACCTTCGGAACTTTCATTATTTCCACACCAAAGTGCCATGGAAGCATGATTTCGTAAGCGTTTAACATTGTCAATTGCTTCTTGCCGAACATTTTCTAAAAATAATTCATCGCCCGGATACATTGCACAAGCGAACATAAAATCCTGCCAAACGAGAATTCCCTTTTCGTCGCATAATTCATAGAAATAATCATCTTCATAAATTCCGCCACCCCAAATTCGGAGCATATTCATATTGGAATCTTGAACATCATTCAGTAATTTTTCATAATTTTCTTTTTTTACCCAATTTTGAAAACTGTTTTGAGGAATGTAATTTGCACCTTTCATAAAAACCGGTTTTCCGTTCAGATTAAAATAAAAACTTTCTCCAAATTCATCTTTTTGGGTGATTAACTCAATGGTTCTCAATCCCTTTTTGATTGTTTTTTCTTCGATTAAATTATTTTGCAAATCTTTGATTTGAATTTTGAATTCATATAAATAGGCGTTGCCTAAACCGTTTGTCCACCAAAGTTTTGGATTTTGAATTTCTATTGGAATTTTAAAAATTTCCATATTGGAATTTATGCCAGATTCTTTTTCAACTTTTAATTGATTATTCACATAAATTTCAGTCTTTAGCATTCCTTTACTTGAATTTTTCAATTCAATTTCTACGCTTACATCAGCTTTTTCTTGGGTTAAATTTATTTGTTTAATATAAACATCTTCAATCTTCGTATTGTTCCAAAAATTGATATAAACATTTCGCCAAATCCCAAGTGTATTGTATTCAGGTCCCCAATCCCAACCGTATTGAAATTGTGCTTTTCGGGTAAAAATGCGATTTCCTTCGGGAAGTTCATACGGAATTTGTTTTTTCTTTTGTTCTTCAATGATTTTTGTAGGTGTAAACTCAATGCGTAAATTATTCTTCTTTTTTAATTGTTTTTTGACATCAATTTTCCAAATTCGGAAAGCATTATTGGATTCTAAAATCAATTCATTATTTAAAAAAACTTTTGCATAGGTATCCAATCCTTCAAAAACCAATTCTGAATTATTGGTTTTGAGTTGGCTTTGTGTTAATTCAAATTCAGTTTGATAAATCCAATTTCTATCGGCAATCCATTGTAAATCTTGCTCATTATTTCCAATGAAAGGATGTGGAATTAATCCATTTTCATACAAATCGGTATGAATTGAATTTGGAATTTGAGTAGGATACCACAGATTACTTCCTTTTTCGCTGAATTTCCAATTTTGATTGAGTTGGAATGAAGTATTTTGCCCTAAAAGAAAGACATAGAAAAAACAGATTAGTATAAATAGATTCTTTTTCAATTTTCAGAATTTTGGACTAAATATCATATTTTTGCTTTAGAATTCACAAGGAATGCATAGAATTATTATTTACAGTATTTTTTTCTTATTCTTTAATTCCGGGACGATAATTCGTGAATTTTAATAGAAAAACAGTTGTTTTTTGGATTTAACAGTTTTTATTGAGTAACAATATATTTTTGAAAATGAAAATAGTATTACTTTCTGATACACATGCTAATATAGATGATAAAATACTGAAATATGCCGGACAAGCTGATGAAATCTGGCATGCAGGTGATATTGGTGATTTGAAAGTAACCGATGCTTTAAAAGAAAAAGCTAAACTTCGTGCTGTTTTTGGAAATATTGATGGTACTGAAATTCGGAAAGAATTTCCTTTGCATCAAAGGTTTACAGTTGAAGGATTGAACGTTTGGATAACTCATATCGGTGGTTATCCGGGAAAATATAATCCTGCAATTCGGGAGGAACTTCAAAAAAATCCACCGGATTTATTTATTTGCGGACATTCTCATATTTTAAAAGTGATACCCGATCGGAAATTAAACTTGATTCATCTAAATCCGGGTGCATGTGGTATTTATGGCCAACACCAAGTTCGTACTTTGCTTCGGTTTGAGATTGAAGCTTCTGAAATTAAAAATTTGGAAGTAATTGAATGGCCAAGAAAGTAAATTATTGTTTAATTTTTTAAAAAGCAATAAAGAATAAATTTTTGTGTTTTAACTATTGAATGTAAGAGTCGGAAATTTTTATTTTTGTATTTTGCGCCCCTTAATTCCATTCAAGACTAAGAAATTGAAAATTAAATAGAGATTCACTTATTTTGAAATTTAGATTTGCAATAATAACCGGTTTAATCGGTGTTTTGAGTACGGCTCAAGTTACTCGTAAATATTCTAATGAATTTTTAAGCATTGGAGTAGATGCCAGAGCTTTTGCGATGGGAAATGCGGTTGTGGCAAACATTGGCGATGTGAATGCTGCTTATTGGAATCCTGCCGGTTTAACTGAAGTTTATTTTGCTCCTCAGTTTTCAGCTATGCACGCCGAATATTTTCAATCTATTGCAAAATACGATTATGTTGCTGCTGCTATGCCAATTGGAAAAGAAGCTGCAGTGGCACTTTCATTGTATCGGTTTGGAGTGGATGATATTTTGAATACAACTGAATTAATTGATGCTCAAGGAAATATAGATTATGACCGGATTTCAAAATTTTCAACGGCAGATTATGCTTTAAGTTTGAGTTATGCCGGATTTTTCTTTGGAAATTCAGATTTAGCGGTAGGAGCCAGCGCAAAAGTAGTGTACCGTCATATTGGAAAGTTTGCCAAATCCTTTGGTTTTGGAATTGATTTAGGATTTCAATATCGTACGCCCGATCAGTTTTATTTTGGATTGATGGCTCGTGATATTACAACAACTTTCAATGCTTGGTCAATCAATGAAAAAGAATTGAATACAATAACGGTTACAGAACCGGGAACGGGAAATCAACAAACGGTGAATGAAGTTCCGGAGGAAACCATTGAATTGACTTTGCCAAAACTTCAATTGGGAGTAGCAAAAAATTTTCAGATAAACGATGCTTTTAATGTTTTGGGTGAATTTGACTTAAATTTTCAATTTGCTCAAACCAATGATTTGGTTTCAACCGGATTTTTAAGTTTTTCTCCTTCTTTAGGTGTAGAAGTTGGATATGATGATATGGTTTTTTTGCGAGGAGGAGTCAATAATTTTCAAAATGAACGAACTTTTGACGACAAGAAAAAACTTTCCTTTCAGCCCAATATTGGAGTAGGATTTAAGTACAGCGGAATTTCCATTGATTATGCTTTCACCAATGTAGGTAATCAAAGTATTGCGCTGTATTCCAACATCATATCCGTAAAAGTGGATTTGGATGCTTTTCAATAAAAATCAAGGATTATAATCGGTAATAAATACCAAAATTAGCAACTCCGCGGTAACCAAAACCTAAATTGGCAAATCCACCGAATTTTTTTCCGAAACTAAGCCCTAAAGGAGTGATTTGAAAATCAAAAACAGAATCACCTGAAGTAAATTTTTTCCCGGATTCTTTTTCTGTAAATTCAGAATCAGTATAAGTTAATCCCAAACCAATCAAGCCATACAATCGAAAATATTCTTTTTTTAAATAATTTAACCCGACTTCTCCTGCAAAAGTATAATAGCTGTACGATTGTTTTCCGTAATTAACATCATTCGCAATCACATCATACTCAGAGCCATTATATACAATTGTTGCTCCAAAAAACCAAGAATTTTTAGGTGTATAAGCATACGATAGATGAATTCCTCCTTTTGATTTTTGATTTTTTAAATTTGTATCTGAAAACACGATGTCTCCACCTATTTCAAATGCAATAATCTGAAAAACATCGAAAATCTGACTGGTACTTGCTAAGGCATAACCGACAGAAAGTTGATGTTCGCGTTCTTGTGAGTAAGAGTAAGTTCCACAAAATAAAATACATAAAAAGAAAATAATTTTAATTCTCATACAAAAGTTTTTTAGTACTCAATTATTGGTAAATGCTGGCTAAGATAAAGAAAGTATATAGAACAGTGAAATGCTTATTTGTTAAAAACCATAAGAAAAAAATTTTAGAGTTTCCTTTCTTTTCATAAAAGAATTCGTAATTTGGAAACGATATTTAACTCTAATACCTGAACAGATGAGAAAGTATTTTATTCTCTTTTTTTTGATTTATCAATTTTGTCTGCTTTTTGGGCAAACGAATGAAATCAAACAGCTTAAAAAAGAACTTAAGAAAAATCCGGATAACTTAGAATTATTGTTGAAAATCAGCAAATCATTTGATGTAGTAAATACCGATAGTTCCATTTTTTATGCTGAAAAAGCTTTAAATCTAGCAAAGAAAAATCATTTAGAATTAGGAAAAAGTTATGGTGCATTGGGGTATAGCCTTTATATGGGCTATCAGTATGACAGTGCAATTGTCAACCTAAATAAATCCATACAGTATAGTAAAGATGAAAATTATAAAGGAGGAATTTATGCAATTTTGGCTTTTATATATTACCAAAAAAGAGAAATAGAAACTGCAATTGATTATGCGAATAAAGCGGAAGCTTCACTTAGTAATGACATTAGTTCACCGGAAAACACATTGAACCATTTACGTTTAAATACAGTCAGAGCGAATATCAACCAAACCATTGGAGATTATGAAACAGCTTATTTCTATGGAGAAAAAGCATTAAATATTGCCGAAGAACTCAAAGATTCTACTCGAATTCTCCGAATTTTAAATTCTATCGCCACTACGCATGACCGAAATTTACAGCGTGAAAAAGCAATTGAAATTTATAAAAAAATTCTGACAAGCCCTTATGTGAAAAAAGAAAGTAATACAGACATTGCAATTTGGAATTATAATTTAGCGAAAACATATTTAAAATTAAATAAAACAGACAGTGCAGAAATTTATTTAAATGAAGCGTATAACTTATTGTCTTCTAATCCAAAACATTTTACATTTGCTTCGGTTCTAATGACTCAAGCTCAGATTCTGATAGATAAGTTTCTCTTTTATGAAGCTTCCGAAAAATTAGATAAAGCTTTGGCTATTTACAAAGAAAAAGGAATTTCAGGTAGGATGGGAGAAGTTTATTTTTGGCAAGGAAAATTATATTATGTGAAACAAGATTTTCCAACGGCTCGATTTTATTTTGAAAAAGCCAAAACTCTTTTTGAAGAAAATAATCTTTTGCAGGAATTAAGTGGAACGTATTTTTATTTATACGAAATGAGCGAAAAAGACCAAAACTATAAGGATGCTTTACAGTATTTAAAACACTATAAATCCGTTCGAGATTCTTTGTACAATAATGAAAAATTAGCTCAAACAACCCATTTTGAAATTCGTTACCAAACAGCAAGGAAAGAAACGCAAATTAATCAGCAACAATTGGAAATTGAGAAGCAAAAACGAAATGTAAACTTAGCTTATATGGGCGGTGGCTCTGCTTTGGCTCTGTTTGCTTTCTCTGTTTTTTTATATCGAAATAAACAAAAACACAAAGAATTAAAACAACAGAATAACTTGCTTGAATTACAACAAAAATTAGTCGAATCGGAATTGAGTACATTGAATAATCAACTGAATCCGCATGAAATGAAAAATCTTTTAGCGAGTATTTCTCCTGAAATTCAAGAAAAAGCACCGGATTCTTATCGACGCATGATTAAACTGTTAAATGTAACCAAAGCCAGTTTGAACAATTCTATTACCGAATCTTTAGAAAACCAGTTGGAACAAATTGAAGATTTTATTTCTCTTCAAAAAACTATGCTTTTTATGCCGATACATTTTGAAATTCAAAATAATTTAGAAAATTCTCAAATTCAAATTCCAAGATTATTATTAAAGAATTTAGTAGAAAATGCAGTAAAACACGGAGTTTCTAAAAGTGAAAAAGGAGGAGAAATCTTTGTGAATGTTACAGAAAAAGAAGATTATATTTTACTTAAAGTGAGTAATACCGGAGAGAAAATAAATAATATAAAAAACAGTTCCGATACCGGAATTGGACTAAGTACTTACCAAAAATTATTTTCAACTCTGAATCAAAGAAATGAAAAAAAAGCGTATTTAAAATTACTGGAAGAAGACGACAAAACGATTGTTAAAATTCAAATACCATTAAATTATAAATATGTTTAAGTTTCAGATTTTATACTTAAAAAGACTTTCAGCATAATTCTTTTAAAATATCTTAAAAGAATTAGCTTGTAAATTGTACTTTTGTAAAACTTTCAAATAAAAAAATGAATTACAATACAACAAGAAAATCATTGATTATACCGGAATACGGTCGCCATATTCAAAAAATGGTAGATTATTGCCTAACATTAGAAGAAGAAAAAGATCGAAACGATTTTGCACAGGTTATCGTCGATGTGTTGGGAGAATTAAACCCACATTTGCGTGATATACCTGATTTTCAGCATAAATTATGGGATCAACTTTTTATCATGTCTAAATTTAAATTAGATGTAGATTCTCCATTCCCAAAGCCAACACAGGAAACGGTTTACAGTCGTCCGAACAAAGTAAATTATCCGGGAAGCGAATACAAATACAAATATTACGGTAAAAATATTCGCAGCATGATTGATGTTGCCTTAACTTGGGAAGGAGATAAACGTGAAGGAATCGTTATGGTCATCGCCAATCACATGAAAAAATGTTATTTACTTTGGAACAAAGATACTGTGGAAGACAGCACAATTTTCACTCATTTGTATGAACTTTCAGATGGGAAAATTGATTTACGCAAGTCAGAAGAAACCTTGCTTCCTAACGAAAGACTTTTAGCCGGAAGCCCTGTAACTTCACACAAAAAGAAAAATAAACGAAATAAAAAACACAAATAATCTGTCCTAAAATGGCTGTATTTCAGATAGAAGGAGGAAACCGACTGAGTGGTGAAATCGTTCCTCAAGGAGCAAAAAACGAAGTACTTCAAATTTTATGTGCCGTACTTTTAACCGATGAACCTGTTCGTATCAATAATATACCCGATATTCGGGATGTCAACCGTTTGATTGAGATTTTAGGTAATTTAGGTGTAAAAACACAAAAAAATGCAAATGGTGATTTTACTTTTCAAGCTGATGATATTCGCTTGGATTACATTCACACCAAAGAATTTAAAAAAGACGGAGCAGCTTTGCGAGGTTCTATTATGTTGATGGGGCCACTTTTAGCTCGTTATGGAAAAGCTTATATGCCCAAACCCGGTGGTGACAAAATCGGAAGAAGAAGATTGGATACACATTTTAAGGGATTCATTGATTTGGGAGCTAATTACCGTTTTGAAGAAGGCGAAGATTTTTACGGAGTAGAAATTGACGAAAAAAAAGGCTTACAAGGAACATATATGTTGTTGGAAGAAGCTTCCGTAACCGGAACAGCCAATATCATTATGGCAGCCGTTTTGGCAAAAGGAAAAACTGTGATTTACAATGCAGCTTGCGAACCCTATTTGCAACAATTATGTAAAATGTTAGTTCGGATGGGAGCTAAAATTCAAGGAATTGGTTCGAATCTTCTCACAATTGAAGGTGTAGAATATTTAGGAGGAACCGAACACACCGTTTTACCGGATATGATTGAAATCGGGAGTTGGATTGGCTTAGCTGCTATGACAAAATCAGAATTGACGATTAAAAATGTTTCATGGGAAAATTTGGGTGTGATTCCGAATGTCTTCCGAAAAATGGGAATTACAGTCGAAAAAAGTAAGGACGACATCATCATTCCGGTACAAGAAGAATATGAAATTCAAAAATTCATGGATGGTTCCATTCAAACCATTTCTGATGCACCTTGGCCGGGCTTTACTCCGGATTTAATCAGTATCGTTCTGGTAGTTGCGACTCAAGCTAAGGGAAGTGTTTTGGTTCATCAAAAAATGTTTGAAAGCCGTTTATTTTTTGTCGATAAATTAATTGATATGGGGGCTCAAATTATTTTATGCGATCCGCATCGTGCTACGGTAATTGGATTAAATCACCAAGTACCTTTAAAAGGAACGACCATGAGTTCGCCCGATATACGAGCCGGAATTTCTTTGTTGATTGCTGCACTTTCTGCTAATGGAAAAAGCGTAATTCACAATATTGAACAAATCGATCGTGGTTACGAAAAAATAGATTCACGATTAAGAGCTATTGGTGCCAACATTATTCGAGCTTAAAAAACAATAATGCAAGAGATATTTGATGCAATAATAGGCTTTGTAAGTCGCCCGGACAAAGCGGTAAAACATTTGTTTGAACAATATGGTAATTGGATTTATCTGGTATTGTTTATTCAAATCTTTGCCGAAACCGGACTGATTTTTTTGATTTTCTTCACCGCATTTTTGCCGGGGGATGCGCTCTTGTTTGCTTTGGGGATGATTGCCGCAAGTGAAGAGAGTGGAATGAAAATCGAAATCCTGATTCCATTGTTGATGTTGGGTGCCCTTTTGGGTGACAATTTCAATTATTTTATTGGGAGAAAGTTTGGATATTGGATTTTACAAAAAGAAGATACCCGTTTTTACAAGAAAAAATACTTGAAAAGGGCGATGAGAATCTTCAAAACGAGAGGAAAAAGAGCCATCATCATCGCTAGATTCACACCGGTGATTCGTACTTTGATTCCTTTTGTTTGTGGAATTTTCAACTTAAAATACAGAGTATTTTTAGGCTATAGCTTAGTGGGGGCAATTGTTTGGGTTGCCGGTATTATCTTGATTGGGTATTTCTTGGGACGAATTAAATTTGTAGAAGAAAACCTGGGGTGGTTTATCTTGCTCATCATTGTTTTGGCTAATTTACCTACGATTTCTAAAATGATTAAAACCCGATTTGAGCGAGTGAAAAGATTCAAAAAAATCATGGAAGAAAGAGACCGATGAGACAATTTGGATTGATTGGGAAAAATATTTCGTACTCATTTTCTGAAAAATATTTTTCTGAGAAATTTAAAAAAGAAGGAATTACAGATTGTTCTTATCGGATTTTTGATTTAGAAAATTTGAATGGAATAGATGATTTTATTCAAACAGAAAAATTAAAAGGTTTTAATGTAACTATTCCTTACAAAGAAAAAATACTACCTTTTTTAGATGAATTAAGCCCGGAAGCAGAGGAAATCGGAGCAGTAAATTGCGTTCATCTTGTGAACGAAAAAAAAATCGGACATAATACGGATTCCTATGGTTTTGAAAAATCATTGAAAACTTTATTAAAACCACAACATCAAAAAGCATTGATTTTGGGAGATGGAGGAGCATCGAAAGCAGTAAAATATGTGTTGAAAAAATTAAAAATTGAATATTTAACCGTTCATCGAAAAGGAAGTTTCTTGTATTCGGATTTAACAAAAGAAATCATTGAAAATCATTTATTAATCGTTAATTGCACACCTTTGGGAACTTTCCCGAATATGAATGAATCGCCTTTGATTCCATATAAATTTTTAACTTCTGAGCATTTTTTATACGATTTGATTTATACTCCTCCACAAACTCTTTTTTTGAGAAATGGAGCTTTAAAATCGACTCAAACAAAAAACGGTTATGAAATGTTGGTCTTACAAGCAGAAAAATCGTGGAAAATATGGAATCACCTTTTGTAAATAAGGTTTGTTTTATTAGATTTGCTACCTTAACAGAAAAAAAATATTATGATGGAATCGGATAACCTGCAAAACAATGCAGACGGAATGAATGAAAACACAACTAATTTGCCTGAAAACACCCAGGAAGTAAACGAAAACACTGAAACTCCTCAAAACAATTCTGAAGAAACACTTGAAAATGTTTCCGAAGAAACAGTTGAACAAATTCCAGAAGAAACAGTTGAAGTAGCATCAGAAATTTCAGAAGAAGTCCCCGAAGAAGTTATTTCGGAAGTGGAAGAAGAAAAGACTGAAGTTGAAGAAACAGAAACTGTAGAAGCAACAGAATTAAATTCTGAAGAATCTCAAGAAAAAGATAATGGAGAGGATTATCATGCTGAGGAAGATGTAGAAAATTCTGAGAATGAAGAGGAGGAGGAGGAAGATGAAATTCCTTTCAAAAATTACGATGAATTATCATTGAGTGTTTTGGTGGGCGAAGCCAAAAATATGCTGAAAAATCATCCTGCTCGTTTGTTGCGCGAACATTTCAATCAAATTCGGGAAGTAATTAAAGAAAAATTACAAGAAGAAGAACAAGAAAAAAGAGAAGCGTTTTTGAGCGAAGGAGGAGAAGCTGCCGATTTTCATTTTGACCAACCGATTCGTCGTGAATTTAATGCAATTTATAATGACTACCGAAAACAATTAGAAGCTTATTATAAAGAACAAGAAAAGAAACAACAGGAAAATTTAACAGAACGACTTCAAATAATTGAAGAATTAAAAGCTCTTTATCAGGATATTAATGAAGATAATTCTAATATTTTTGTTAAATTCAGAAATTTAAAAACCCGTTGGCACAATGCAGGAAATATTCCAAGAGCTCAAGCGGGAAATGTTTTTAAAACCTATTTCCATCATTTAGATAATTTCTACGAATATTTAGATTTAAATAAAGAATTACGTGAAATGGATTATTCGCATAATTTACAAATGCGAGAATCCATTATCAAACGAGCAGAAGAATTGGTGCAGGAAGACAATGTGCAAAAAGCATTGAACGAACTTCAATATTTACATCGTTTATGGAAAGAAGAAGCTGTTCCGGTAGCTGAGGAATTACGTGAACCAACTTGGCAGAAGTTTAAAGAATTAACCAATAAGATTCACGATAGAAAAACAGAAATCAGCGAAAGACAAAAGAAAGAGCAAACAGAAAATCTTCATAAAAAACAGGAAATTATCACTGAAATTCAGAATTTATATCAAAACTCCGCAAAAAAATCACATGGTGAGTGGCAGTCGGGAATTCGCAAATTAAATGCTTTACGTGAAAAATTTATTGCTATTGGGCGAGTTCCGAGAGAAGCAAATCAAAAAACTTGGAATGAATTCAAAGCAGCAACTCGGGAGTTCAATCATAATAAAAATGAATTTTATAAAACCTTAAAAGCAGAACAACAAGCTAATTTGGACAAAAAAATGGAATTGTTGAATATAGCAAAAGAACATGCGCAAAGTTCCGATTGGGCAAATTCAGTTCAAGTTATTAAAAGAATTCAATCCGATTGGAAAAAAATCGGTCATGTTCCAAGAAAGTTTTCTGATTCTATCTGGAAAGAATTTAAAGTTGCTTGTAATCAATTTTTTGATAATTATAAAGAACGAGGAAACAAAGCCAGTGCTGAGTTTGAAGCAAATTTAGCTAAAAAACAAGCTGTGTTGGATGAATTGAAAAATTTTAAGGTTTCTGAGGATATGAAAGCCAATATGGATGCGATTAATGAATTAAATGTTCGTTGGGGAACTTTAGGAAAAGTACCGGCATCCAAGATGAATATCAATACGGAATTTAGTAAAGAAATAGGTAAATTGATTAAGTCTTTTGGCTTGACAGACAATGAAGTACAAGATTTTAAAATGGCTTCTTTGGTGGAACAAATTAAATCCGGACAAGACGATCGTTTGTTGGATGATGAAATCCGAAAAACACGAAAAACAATTGAAGAATTAGAGAAAGAAATTAATCAATTGGAAACCAATATCGGATTTTTCTCCAACGCAGATGCTGATAATCCATTGTTGAAAGATGTTTTCAAACAAATTGAAGAAAAGAGAAGACGTTTAACCGAATCAGAAATTCGTTTGAGAAAACTACATCGAATTGACTTTGAGGATGATGAGACTTCCGATTCTGAAGAAAAAGATGCGGAATAAAACAGAATAAAAAGTAAAAAAAAGACCTGTTGAATTTTAAATCGGACAGGTCTTTTTTTATTGGATTCGTTTGTTTTTATTGAATACAATGAATCACATCTGATTTTGTAATAATTTTATACGTATTTTCTTCCGATTCTACTAAAACAGCTGAATTTCCTTCGTTCAGAATTGAAGCTATTTTACTAACTGCCGTATTGTTTTGAATAATGGGAAAAGCTTTGCTCATTACAGCTTTAATAGGAGTATCGTAAAGATTTTGTGTAGTTAAAAGTGCGTTCATAATATCCGATTCGTTCAAAGCACCAGCCAATCCGTTTGTATCGAAAACAGGAAGTTGAGAAACTTTGTGAATTCTCATTCTCTCGATGGCATGCGAAACTAATTCTTCTGTTTTTATACTGATTAAAGGAGTTGGTTTTTTTCGTTGAATCAAATCTTCTGCTGTTTTAATTTCTTCTTCCAAAAATCCTTTTTCCCGCATCCAATCATCGTTAAACATTTTTCCAACATAGCGACTCCCGTGGTCATGAAATAAAACTACGACCACATCTTCCGGTTTAAAGTGTTCTTTTAATTGAAGTACACCTTTTATCGCAGAGCCGGCAGAATTTCCAACAAAAATTCCTTCTTCTTTTACGATTCTTCGGGTATAAATTGCAGCATCTTTATCGGTTACTTTAGTGAATCCGTCAATCAAAGAAAAATCTACATTTTTAGGTAAAATATCTTCACCAATTCCTTCTGTGATATAAGGATAAATTTCATTTTCATCAAAAATTCCGGTTTCGTGGTATTTTTTAAAAACAGAACCATAAGTATCAATTCCCCAGATTTTAATAGCCGGATTTTTTTCTTTCAAATATTTTGCAACACCTGAGATTGTTCCACCAGTTCCGACTCCCACGACAAAATGAGTGATTTTCCCTTCGGTTTGTTCCCAAATTTCCGGTCCGGTTTGTTCGTAGTGCGCAATGGCATTCGATGGATTATCGTACTGATTGACATACCAGGAATTTGGTGTTTCTTCGGCCAAACGTTTGGAAACAGAATAATAGGAGCAAGGATCATCCGGTTCAACATTGGTTGGACAAACAACGACTTCTGCACCAACCGCACGTAAAATATCCATTTTTTCTTTGGATTGTTTGTCCGAAATAACACAAATCAATTTATATCCTTTGATGATAGCCGCTAAAGCTAATCCCATTCCTGTATTTCCGGATGTACCTTCTATAATGGTTCCGCCAGGCTTTAATCGTCCATCTGCTTCAGCATCTTCTACCATTTTCAAAGCCATTCGGTCTTTTACGGAATTTCCCGGATTAAAAGTTTCTACTTTTGCCAGAACTAAAGCCGGAATTTCTTTTGTGAGAGAATTGATTTTTACCAAAGGAGTATTGCCGATGGTTTCCAATATGTTTTTACAATAATCCATTTTAGTTTTTTATAAGTTGAGTGCAAAGATAAAGAATGAAGGTCAGGAAAAGGACGGAGATTTAATTTAATTGATTTCAGCACTTAGACCTCGCTCTAATAAAGCAGAACACATAGGTTCTAAAAAATCAAAACTTCCGGATTTTACTTCACATTTTCCTTTGAAATGTACCAACCAAGTACATTGTTCTGCTTGTTCAACAGTATGATGACAGATTTCGATTAAAGAATGAATGACAAAATCAAAAGTGTTCACATCATCGTTGTATAGAACCAAAACTCTTTTTCTTTCTTCTTTCTCAGCAACAGAAATTTCAGTTTCTTTTAGCTCTTGCCATTTTGGTTTTGTATGTAATTGGGTATTCAATTTTGAAGATTTTCAGTTATTCTTTATTCCATTTTAAAGCAATCCATTCGTTGCGTTGTTTTTTTGGAACAAGCGTTAATCCTAATTCTTCACCTCTCTTTTTGATGTCTTCGTAGTCAAATTCCATTAAACCACTCAAAATAATTTCGGCATTCGGATTAGTGTTTTTTATGTATTCCGGTAAATCTGCCATTAAAATATTTCGGTTGATATTGGCTAAAATTAAGTCAAAATTCTTATTGCCTAATTGGGAAACATCGCCTAATTTCACGATAATATCCACTTGATTTCTTTTTGCATTTTCAATAGAATTCTCAACCGACCATTCATCAATGTCTATTCCTTCCACATAATCAGCACCTTTCATTTTGGCTAAAATAGCTAAGATAGAAGTACCGCAACCCATATCTAAAACGGATTTTCCATTACATTTTGTTTCTAAAATGTATTCTACCATTAAATGTGTAGTTTCATGATGTCCGGTGCCAAAAGACATTTTGGGTTGAATGATGACTTCGTAGGGAATTTCCGGTTTTTCCGGATGAAATTCAGCACGAATATAACATTGGTCATTAACTAAAATCGGTTGAAAATTAGATTCCCATTCTTGGTTCCAGTTTTTTTGTTCAATTTCAGTTCTTTTATATTGAATATCAATTCCTTCTATGGATTTTGTTATTTCTAAAACTGCATTTTCATCGTCTTCGTTACTTCTGATATAAGCATTGATTCCAACTGAAGTTTCGGTGAAACTTTCAAAGGCTAATTCAGCTAAAAGAGCCGTTAAGATTTCTCCCCACGGCTCTTTTGGTGAAATTGTAAATTGATATTCGGTATAATTCATTTTTAAATGACAATCATTTATTTTCTTGATGTGATGATAGAGGTAAAATCATCAAAATTTAAAGAAGCACCACCGACTAAAGCACCGTCTATTTCATATTTTTCAAATAAGTCACGTGCATTTCCGGGAGTAACACTTCCTCCGTATAAAATAGTTGTCGCATTAGCTACTGAAGAGCCGTGTTGATTGCCTATAATTTGACGAATGAAAGCGTGCATTTCCTGTGCTTGGTCAGGTGTCGCGTTTTTTCCTGTTCCAATTGCCCAAACGGGTTCATAGGCAATGATTAAGTTTTTTTCTAAATTCTCTTTTGTTTGTCGTTCCAATGCAATGGTAATTTGATTTTCTACAACATCAAAGTGTTTTCCTGCTTCACGATCGGCTAATTTTTCACCCACACATAAAATAGGAGACATTCCGTTTTCATAAAGGTGTGTTAGTTTTTTTCCGATGTATTTATTTTGTTCATAATGATAAGCTCTTCGTTCTGAATGCCCGACAATACTGGTTTTAATTCCGATGGAAGTCAGTTGTTCGGCAGAAACATCACCGGTAAAAGCTCCATTTGGCATGGCAGAAACATTTTGGGAAGCAATAGTGATACTGCTGTTTCTTAAATCTTTGTTCAGTTGCTCCAAATACAAATGAGTGGGAGCAATAATAACTTCCGCTATGGGTTTGTGTGTTTTCACCCAAGTATTTAAACGGAGTGCTAATTCTCTGGCTTGTGAAAAAGTCAAATTCATCTTCCAGTTTCCGGCAATAATTTTTCTTCTCATATTTAAGTTTTTAACTTTATTTCTTTTGGCGCATAAAGATATGAAATTAGTTTTTTTTTCCTAATGATTTTTAATCTATTTTAAACGAACTTTTGGATCTAAAATTCCATAAAAAATATCTACTACTATATTAATGAAAATAAAAGTGGTGGCAATAACCAAAACAGCACCGGTTATTACCGGTAAATCCAAGGTATTTAATGCGTTAATGATTTCTTTACCTAAACCATTCCAACCAAAAATAAATTCCACAAAAACAGCTCCTGCCAACATCGAAGCAAACCAACCGGAAGTAGCAGTAATAACCGGATTTAGTGCGTTTTTAAGTGCATGCTTTCGGATGACTTCTTTTGATTTTAATCCTTTGGCATAAGCGGTTCGGATGTAGTCCTGAGTTATGACTTCTAATAATGAATTTCGGGTTAATTGACTGATGACTGCCAATGGGCGAATTCCTAAAGTCAATGCCGGAAGAATTAAATTTTTTAGTGTCAAATATTTTCCTTCTCCAAAATCATCAATTTCATACAAACTTCCGGTCATATTCAATCCGGTTATGGAGTGTAGTAAAAAAGCAAAAATATAGGCCATTAAAATGGCGGAGAAAAAAGAAGGTGTACTCATTCCTAAACTCGTGATAACCAAAAGGGAACGATCTATCCAACTGTCTTTTGTTAAAGCTGAAATTATCCCTAAAAAAATTCCGATTATACTTGCGAAACCAATGGCAGCTACTGCAAGAACGAGTGTATTGGGAAGTGTTTCGGCAATAATAGTTGAAACAGCTTTTCCTTGTTTTTGAAAAGAAACCCGTAGATAGGGGAATTTTAATAGAACACTTGAATTTTTTGCTGAAAAAAGAGTACTTCCTTTGTATTTTCCGGAATTTAAAGATGTATAGGAATCACCTGTTTTTTGATGGATGGAAACAGGTGATAAATCATTTAAATAATAAAAATATTGTTTCCACATCGGTTGGTCCAATCCTAAATTTTTACGAATAATCGCTAATTGTTCTGAATCTTCTTTTTGGTCGAGCATCATTCGTGCAGGATCACCGGGGAAAACTGAAAACAACAAAAACACAATACTTACTACACCAAATAAAGTGAAAATTCCATAAATTAACTTATTGAGTAAGTAATTGAGCATTTGTGGTTTATTATAATTTTATTGAAATAATTTCAAAATTTCTTCAGTGGATGGGAGTGGATTGTTATGGAATTTTCCAATCACCGTTCCTTTTTTCAATACAACAATTCCCGGATTACTTCGGATGATGGTTTTTAATGTAATTTGATCCACATAACAATAAGGGAAATCTACATTTTCTAAATCACCATTGACTAAAGCACTTACTTGAATTCCTTTTTCAGTTAATTCATTATAAATTTGATTCAAATGTTGATTTTCAACAGAAGAAACTCTGTCAGAAAAAGGCATAACGAAAAAAACAACTTTGGATTCTTCCAAATAAAAACCGGTCTTATCGCCGTCTTCACAATCCAAAATAAAATCATGAATCGGAGGTTCATAGCCATCTGAAAGTTTTTTGGTTTCGGTCAAATCCGATTGAATTTGCCAAGGCGTTCCTTCTTCATACCATTTGGTGTCGTTTACATAATCAGAATCGGTGATTTTTACGATTTCTCCGTTATTTTTGTTTTTCATGGTATAAATTACTTGATAAACCGGTGCTTTTTTTCCTAATTCATCGGCTGATTTCATTCCTTCCGGAATATTTTTTCCGATGGCATAAGCACGAAAATCAATCAAAGGCAATTTCTGAATTCCTACAAAAGAAATCCAACAACTGATGAGTAAAGCAACGGTTGTAACACCGTAATTAAAGACTTTATTTTTAATAAAAGGCCGAATATATTTTTGACCGATGAATAAGATAATAATCAGAATCAGCAAGAAAATATCTTTCCAAAATGATTGCCAAGGCGTTAACTTCATGGCATCACCAAAACAACCGCAATCGGTTACTTTATTGAAATAAGCCGAATAAAAAGTAAGGAAAGTAAAAAATACAATCAATAATAATAAGGACCAAACAGTAAATTTCCTGAAAATTCCAATTAATAAAAGCACTCCTAAAATGATTTCAAAAATGCTGAAAAAAGTAGCTTGTTGTAAAGCTAAATCATGTAAAAATCCAATATTGAAAACGTCAGGCGCAAAATATTCTTCCAATTTATAGCCAAAACCAATCGGATCAACAGCTTTTACAAAACCGGAAATTATAAAAATAATTCCGACAATAAACCGACATAACTGTACTAAATATTTCATTTTAATGTTTTTAGTGAATTAATTATTTTTTGTTTTCTTTTAATAGAATTAAAGCAAAAATAGCATAATTTATCATATCTAAATAATTGGCATCCAAGCCTTCAGAAACTAATAATTCTCCTTTATTATCTTCTATTTGCTTGACTCTCAATAATTTTTGTAGAATTAAATCAGTGATGGAACTTACTCTCATATCGCGCCAAGCTTCACCATAATCATGATTTTTATTTGTCATTAATTGTTTTGCTTCTTCAGCTTTTTCATTGAAAAGTTCTAAAGCTTTTTCATTGGAAATGTCGATGCACAAACTTTCGCCCAATTCCAATTGAATTAAAGCAATAATGGAATAATTTAAAATCCCGATGAATTCACTTTCTTGTCCTTCTTCTACTTTTTGAACAGATTTTTGTTGTAAACTCCGAATTCGGGCTGCTTTTATGTAGATTTGGTCGGTTAGCGAAGTCAATCTTAAAATCCGCCAAGCCGGCCCGTAGTCCTTTAATTTATTAGCAAACAGCGATTTGCATTCGTCTGTAATTTCCTGAAATTGTTTTAGTGTTTTTTCCATACCTTCGTTTCGGTTTCAAAAATAACAATAATTAAACTAAGATAATGCGAATTAATTGTAAAGGAAAGCTAATTGATTTGTCTGAACCCAAAATAATGGGAATTTTGAATGCAACTCCCGATTCATTTTATGAAGGAAGTCGTTTGAAAACTTTGGATGCTGCTTTGAAAAAAGCAGAAGAAATGTTGAAATTCGGAGCAGATTTTTTGGACGTAGGAGGCATGTCCACAAGTTACGGTGTAAGAAAGGCACACGATACCATTAGAGATTTTTTGGACGTAGGAGGCATGTCCACCCGTCCTGATTCAGATGAGGTTTCGGAAGAAGAAGAGTTAAAACGAGTGGTTTTGCTTATTGAAAAAATCAGTCGGGAATTTCCGGAAAGTTTAATTTCGATTGATACTTATCGTTCTAAAGTGGCGAAAGAATCGGTGGAAGCTGGAGCGGCAATTGTCAATGATATTTCAGCCGGAAGTCTTGATGAAAATATGTTTAAAACAGTAGCGAAATTACAAGTTCCTTATATTTTGATGCACATGCAGGGAACACCGAAAAATATGCAGAAAAACCCGGTTTATGAAGATGTGGTTTTGGAAATAAATCATTTTTTTTCTCAAAAAATCAATGAACTATATGCTTTGGGAGTGAATGATATTATTTTAGATCCCGGATTTGGATTTGGAAAAACGGTGGAACATAATTATCAACTTTTAGCAAATTTAGACTTAATAGGAGAGGGCAGACTTCCGATTCTGGCAGGAGTTTCCCGAAAATCTATGATTTACAATGTATTGAATATTTCTCCTTCCGAATCATTGAACGGAACAACAGTTGTCAATACTTTAGCACTACAAAAAGGAGCAGCAATACTCAGAGTTCATGATGTAAAAGAGGCAAAAGAAGTAACTCAGCTTTGGCTTTCTTTTATCGCAATATAAATAGTTGAATATCATATTCTGTTCGCTGCACAAATCTACCTTACCAAAAGTTTAAATGTTTTTACTGTTTTTGAGTTTTCTGATTTTAATTTAAGCAAATAAGTTCCGGATTTTACTAAATCGGAATAATCAAAATGCTGTTCTTCATATAATTCTAATTTTTT